>DAIUKN010000543.1:0-2532 GCA_036848195.1 Bacteroidota bacterium | reverse complement strand
TCGGACATCCCGGCCATCACCCATATTGATTACTCTGCGCGGATCCAAACGGTGGACCGCCATGAGCATCCGCTCTATCATGACCTGATCCGCACGTTCTACGACCGGACCGGGTGTGCTGTGATCATTAACACGTCGTTCAACGTCCGCGGCGAGCCGATCGTATGCCGGCCGGAGGAAGCGTACCGCTGTTTCATGCGGACGGAGATGGACTATCTGGCGATGGGGAGCTTTCTCCTCGCCAAACGCGACCAGAAGCCGCTCATACAGGACAGGGACTGGCGGAAGGAGTTCGAACTTGACTGACAGGATACCGGGCACCAGGAAGGAAGTGAGGAAGTTCGGCTATCTCTTTGCGGTGGTTTTCTCGATCATCGCGGCGTACACGCTCTACCGCGGGAGCTCGCATTGGCCCTGGTTTCTCGGCGCCGCGATACTCTTCCTCATCGCAGGTATTGCGGCCTACCCGGCCCTGCGGCCGGTGTATGTCGGTTGGATGAAATTCGCGTTCGTCCTCGGCTGGATCAACACGAGAATCCTCCTCGGGCTGATGTTCTTTCTTGTCTTTACCCCCATCGGGCTGGTCCTGCGGCTGATGGGGAAGGATCTGCTTGACCGGAAGATCGACCGGTCGGCAAAATCTTATTGGGTCAAACGCGAACGGAAGGACTTCGAGCCGGAGCGGTACAAACGTCTATTCTGAAAGGAAGGGGAATGGGAAAGCCTGGAAAACTCGCTATCGTGGGGGAGCTCTGGGAATTCATGAAGGTCCGGAAGAAATGGTGGCTGGGACCGATCGTGCTGATGCTGCTGCTCCTCGGACTCCTGCTCGTCTTTACACAAGGTTCAGCGCTGGCGCCGTTCATCTACACGTTGTTCTAGCCCTCCAGAGTGATCTGTTGGAGGAAGCTGACGATCTTATCGTTGAAAACCGCCGGGTTTTCCAGGTTGCTCATGTGTGCGGCGCCCGGGATGACGTACAGTTCCGACTGTCGGATTTTTTCGTGCATTGCCCGGGAGGCCGAAGGTGGCGTCGTCACATCGTGCTCGCCAACCAGGATCAGCGTGGGAACGGTGATCCGTGACAACGAGTCGGTAGTATCCGTTCGCGACGCGAGCGCGAGGAGTGTACCCGCAATGCTGAGCGGTGAGGTCTTTTCGATGATGCCGTGAATGAAACGCACCGCTTCGGGATTCCTCTGGAATGACTCCTCCGCAAAAACCCCCTTGACGAAGGTATCGGCAAACTGACGCGATCCCTGCTCCTTGACGCTCTTGATCCCGAGAGCTCGCTTGATCTTCGTGTCGTTGCTGTCGGCTTCGCTGCGCGTGTCGCACAGGATCGCTGCCACAAACCGCTCCGGATTCCGCTCGATCGCCCTCAACGTGATGTACCCGCCCATCGAGAGGCCCACGATCGCAATTTTCTCGATGCCCAGATGATCGAGCAGACCGATCAGGTCGTCAACATGTCCCTCGATCGTGTACTGCCCGTCCGCGACATCGCTCTCCCCGAGGCCCCTGATATCGTATGTGATAACACGGCAAAACGATCCGGTTGCCTCAACCTGGCCCTTCCACATCGCATGACTGAATGGAAAGCCATGCACAAAGACGACTGGCAGTCCCTCACGGTGGCCCTGATCCAGGAAGAAAAGTGATACGCCATTGATTGTGGCTCGCATGTCGGATCTCCTCGGTTAGAGACGAATCTGTTCGGAAAGAGTATTCATAATTTCGGGGAGAATCAAGGGGAGAGGCCGGGTTGAAGATGAGGGCGCTATTCTCTATATTGTTACGCAGTTCTTACAGTTTCTAAACCATCTGAGATCCCCATGGATTCCATCCTTTCATATATAGAAGCCAACAGAGAGCGCTACCTCAGCGAGTTGACGGATTTTCTGGGTATTCCCAGCGTCAGCACCCATAAGGAGAACGCGGCTGACGTCAAGCGGTGTGCAGAGTGGGTGGCAAACCACCTGGACGGGATCGGTGTGCAAAATGTCCGGGTCTTCGTTACCGCCGGGCATCCCATCGTGTACGGAGAATGGCTTGGAGCTCCGGGAAAGCCTACGGTCCTCATCTATGGTCACTACGATGTTCAGCCGGTGGAGCCTCTCGAGCTCTGGACATCGCCCCCGTTTGAAGCGACGGTGCGCGGCGAGAATCTCTACGCGCGTGGAGCGGCCGATGACAAGGGTCAGGTGCTCATACATCTCAAAAGTCTCGAACCGTTTCTATAGAACGGCGGTTCGCTCCCGGTGAATGTAAAGCTCCTGATCGAAGGGGAAGAAGAAATCGGGAGCGAGCACCTGGAGGAATTTGTTCGCGAGCAGAAAGATCTGCTGAAAGCCGATCTTGTGCTCATCTCGGACTCCTCGATGTTTGCAAAAGGCGTTCCCTCCATCTGCTACAGTCTTCGGGGATTGGCATATATGCAGATCGATGTTGTCGGTCCGAACCGCGATTTGCACTCCGGGTCGTTTGGCGGGGCGCTGCATAATCCCATTCAGGCGCTCACGGAAATCGTCG
>DAIUKN010000542.1:0-2548 GCA_036848195.1 Bacteroidota bacterium | reverse complement strand
TTACGCGGAATTTTGACGTTACCGTCACGCTCGACGGCAACCTGAGCCACCTGGTCTACCTGCTGAAGGAGCGAAGTGCGAACAACAACATCAACCGGGTCCTCCGCCTCTCTCCGCGGACGACGTTCCGGCCCGCACGGTCCTTCACCACGATCAATGGATTCGAAGTGCTCGCGAACTATACGGTGTACGATTTCGAGGAGCAGACGACGCTGGTCCGGAGCTTCTCCTACCGCCAGTTCGGCTGGATCGATTCCACCACCGTGCAGTTCACGGACCGGCTGGCCTTCGATTTTTTCCTGTACCTCAAGCTGTACCAACGCGGGCAGCTCCGGTGGTCAGAATTTACCGAGCGTCTCGAAAATTCCTTTGCCGACCAGACGTACGCGGCCCAGCTCCGGTTTTCGCCAAGCCCCGGAGCGGTTTTCGCGGTCGGACTACAATATTTCAGCCAGGCGCGGTATAGCTATGCAGCCGCCGAAAAGAGGATCTCTTCGTTCCTCCGGAGTTTCGGTCCGACGTGCGCAATTCTCTGGGACGTCGGGAACCACGGCCAACTGAGCCTGCGGGGGTGGTACGAGGACCGGAAGCAGCCCGACGGAACCTCGCGCACACTGGCAAACATGTCAATGACACTTCTTCTTACTTTATAGGGGGTGCAGGGTGACGGCACAGCAAATCATCTTTCGCCTGACGATGGCAAGCAACCCGGATAACGTCACCCGTATCGAGAAATTCCTGGCGAAGATTTCGCGGAGCGTCACGCTGGACGAGATTCAACTGCACAAACTCATGGTGTCACTGACGGAAGCAGTCAACAACGCCATCGTCCACGGGAATAAGAGGGATCCGAGGAAAAAGGTCGCGATCCAGTGCGAACTGCTCCCCGGCTGGCTGCTGATCATGGTGAACGACGAGGGACGCGGGTTCAAGCCCGAGGGGGTGAGGAATCCCCTGAAGAAGGAAAACCTGATGCGGGAGAACGGGCGGGGTATCTTCTTGATGCGGACACTGATGGACCGCGTGGAATTCGAGAAGATCAAGTCGGGATACCAGGTGCGTCTCTGGCTTGACCTCAAGAAGTAGCGTCGCTACGGATTCGGTCCGGTGACAACGTCCGACAGGACGAGCACGGAACCACGCGTCGCGTCGTTGAACGGATCCGGATACTCCTCCATGCGGGGCAGGGAGGAGGGGGAATTCGCCATCCAGATGTAGTATTCCAGCGTGGCACCGAGCAGGTCACACCGACGCGCCCGGTACGCGCTACGCACCCCGTTCACCGTGAGGTCGAAGTAATCTTCTCCCGCCGCGATTGTCCCGTTGACCTTTTGTGTTCCGAGGGAATCTGTAGGCCCGACGGTCCAGGATCCTGAAGAACCTGCCTCAGGGAAGATCAGGAGATCCCAGAGCGGCCGAATGATCCGCTTTTCACGTCGGAGGATCAATGCCGCAAGGAAGCCATACCGATAGAGCGATCCATCGGTAGTGGAGCGAAAGTAGAGCGTGTCGAGGTGAAGGGCGGAGGTTGCACGGGTGAGAGCGCTATCGGTAATGACGATGACGTCGCTGAATCCCGCAATCCGGCCGGCGGTGCTGACGACCTGCCAGGTATGCCGCGTCACCGTTGAGTCAATCCGGTAGCCGTACCAATCGACGTCCCAACCATCGTACAGGAAGCGATCGCCCACCGACACGCTCAACCGGAAAGCCGGCAATGTTCCCGGTCCCAGCGGCGTGCCGTTGTCACGGCATCCGTTCAGAGTACCTGCAACAGAAAGAAGAAGAGCGGCGAGGATGAATCTGCACCCGGCAGACACCCGCGCCGCTCTCGCTGTAGGTGACGTCACCGCAGATCAGAGTTTCAGTTTGGCAATCGACTGACTCACGTCGGCGGCAGATTTGTTCAGCGCGGCCTGCTCGTCGGCGTTCAGTTTGATCTGGATAATCTCCTCGATCCCCTTCTTGCCGAGCTTCACCGGCACACCGGCAAAAGTGTCGTTCAGACCATACTCACCCTTCAGGTACGCAGCGCACGGCAGAATCCGTTTCTTGTCGCGGACGATCGATTCCACCATCTGGACGGTGGCTGAGGATGGTGCGTAGTAGGCGCTGCCGGATTTCAGGAAGTTGACGATTTCGATTCCGCCGTCGCGCGTCCGTTTGACGAGGCGGTCGATGGTTGCTTGCGGGAGCAGCTCGGTGATCGGAATCCCGGCAACGGTGGAATAGCGAGGGAGCGGAACCATGGAATCGCCGTCACCGCCGAGGACGTAATCATTCACATCCTCGACCGAGACATTGAGTTCCAGGGCTATGAACGATCTGAACCGTGCCGTGTCAAGGACTCCGGCCATGCCAAACACGCGATGGCGGTCGAAGCCGCTGACCTTCATCGCTACGTACGCCATGACGTCCAGGGGATTGGAAACGACGATGATGATGGCGTTGGGTGACTTGGCGGCGGCCGCCTCGGTGCAGCTCTTCACGATGCCGCTGTTGGTGTTCATCAGGTCATCGCGACTCATGCCCGGCTTGCGTGCTATGC
>DAIUKN010000541.1:0-2571 GCA_036848195.1 Bacteroidota bacterium | reverse complement strand
TCTTACAGTCCCGAAATTTCGAAAGGGGCTACTGGCGAAACTGCTCCTCCCTCGCCTCAAGAAACGGGAGTACCGGGTGAAGCTCGACGATGTCGGGAGCTTCATCTGGAATTCCTGCGACGGGCAGCTGACGATCCTGGAGATCGCCGATCGTGTTGCGAATCAGTTTGGCGGCGACGCCGATCCCCTGTATGCACGGGTCGCGGACTTCTTCAAGAAGCTGGCGAGGGAAGAATTTGTTGTGCTGCGGTGATCGATGATCGGGAGGAATTGACCGGTGGGCTGGAGATGGAGAAGATATGACGCCCTTTCAGGGTTCCTGAAAAAAGTGATGGTACGGCTCTGTCGGGGCGTTGCCCCGACCTGAAGTATCTCACCCCTTCGGGGTGACGTGAGGTCCCCTGAAAGGGCACAATACTTCAGCCGGGGGCAGCGCCCCCGGAATAGAAAAGCGATCAATATCTCTCCTTTTACCCTGAAGGGTTTCATATCATTTGCCGGTGGCAGATATCGGGTTCGGATCGACAACTGACCACTGATTACAAAACCAGAGGAGGTACTCGTGTCACAAGCCATTGAAGGATTGAAGCCGGAGCTGGTGTGGAAGTATTTTGCGGAGATCTCGCGCATTCCACGTGGCTCCAAGAATGAAGCCGCCATCAGCAAGTATGTGATGGATACGGCGAAGAAACTCGGCCTCGAGGCGAAGGCTGATAAACTGGGAACCGTAGTGGCAAGAAAACCGGCTTCCTCCGGCAGGGAAGGGGTCCGGAGTATTTGCCTTCAAGGTCATCTCGATATGGTGTGCGAGAAGAACAAGGATACAGTGCACAATTTCATGAAGGACGCCATCGAACTGGTCCGGAACGGGAACATCCTTATGGCGAACGGGACCACGCTCGGTGCCGACAATGGTATCGCGGTCGCGACGAATCTGGCGATCATGGAGGATCGGTCGCTGGAGCATGGGCCGCTCGAATTTCTCTTCACGATCGAT
Organism: Bacteroidota bacterium; assembly: GCA_036848195.1. Taxonomy (GTDB): domain Bacteria; phylum Bacteroidota; class Ignavibacteria; order UBA10030; family UBA6906; genus DAIUKN01. The sequence goes on along the minus strand of DAIUKN010000541.1, from coordinate 1,574 downwards.
GAGGAAACAGGCCTTACCGGCGCAAGCAACCTCAGCGGAGACTTCCTCGGGAGCAAGACGCTGATCAACCTGGACTCCGAAGAAGAGGGCGCTCTGTACGTCGGATGTTCGGGCGGGAAAGACACGGTCGGGACCTGGAAGCTTGCATTCGAGGCGGCGCCGGCAGGGACCGCGCCGCACCTTCTGAAGGTTTCCGGCCTGCGGGGCGGGCATTCGGGTCTTGAGATCGACAAGGGGCGCGGTAACGCGATCAAGATCATCAACCGTGTCCTCGTGGGGCTGAGTACCCTTGGCGTTCGCCTTTCATCGATCGAAGGCGGTAACAAGCATAATGCGATCCCGCGCGAAGCGGAAGCTATCGTGTACGTTCCGAAAAAGAGATGGGCGGCCGCCCTCTCACTCGTTAACCAGATGAACGCGACGATCAAGGCGGAGCTCGCGACGGCGGAACCCGATCTCGCCGTGGTGCTTTCAAAAATGAAGGGGAAGAAGGGGAAGGTCGTTCGGAAGGCCCTGCAGAAAAAGCTCCTCCAGACTATCTCCGCTCTTCCCCACGGTGTCATGAAGATGAGCGCGGATATCCCGGGGCTGGTCGAGACATCAACGAATGTGGCGGTCATCCGGACGGACAAGAAGGCGATCTCTATCGCCACCAGCCAGCGCAGCTCCGTGGCGTCGGAAATTCTTGATATCTGCCACTCCGTTGCTTCGGTGTTTGAACTCGGCGGCGCAACCGCAAAGACGGGTGACGGATACCCGGGCTGGAAACCGAACCTTGATTCGCCGATCCTCGCAGTGGCGAAATCGTCCTACCGATCGCTGTTCGGGAAGGACCCGGAGGTCAAGGCGATCCACGCGGGACTCGAATGCGGTATCATCGGAGAACGCTATCCCGGCATGGATATGGTATCCATGGGTCCGACGCTTGAAGGCGTCCATTCGCCGGACGAAAAGATTCATATTGACACCGTCGAGAAATACTGGAAGTTTCTCCTCGCCATACTGAAGAACGTCCAGTGAGGCGTTCGGGGTGACGGGTGAAGGCTGCAGAGGGGGCGTCGTAGAAACAGACGGCGTCCCCTTTCTCTTTGTCCGGATGCAAGAATAGTTTTTTTTCCGTATTATCGGTGGTTCGTCGTTCGATTTTCATTCAACTGTTTCTCAGGCCCGCATGACAGAGTCGCTGGTGCAAGGAGCAGAGGCCGGTCGGCCCGAGCCGCCAAAGTGGTATCGGTGGATGGTCCTCGTGCTGATCAGTCTTGCTATGTTCGGCAATTACTACATCTATGACAGTATCAGTCCTCTTGCCGACGTCCTGAAGGTGCAGCTCGGTTTCTCCGATTCGAACATCGGACTTCTCAACGCAATCTACAGCATTCCAAACGTGTTCATGGTTCTGGTTGGCGGCATGGTCATCGACCGGATCGGGACGCGGAAGTCGACATTCATCTTCGCGCTTCTCTGCATGCTGGGTGCCCTCATCACCGTGTCCACCGGGACTCTTGAAGTGATGGCAGCCGGCCGGCTCGTGTTCGGGCTGGGGGCGGAGTCCCTGATCGTCGCCGTGACGACAG
>DAIUKN010000540.1:0-2586 GCA_036848195.1 Bacteroidota bacterium | reverse complement strand
TAGAGGACAACCGCATATTGCGCGATCGCTTGAAAGCCATCATCAACAAGCAAGCAGATCTCAAAATCGTGGCAGCATCAGAAGGAAATCGCGATACGCTGCTCAAAGCGCGGAGCTTGAAGCCTCAGGTGGTTCTCATGGACCTCGGGATACGGAACGAAAACGGTCTGCGTCTTGTGGCAACGCTGACCGAGGAATTGCCCCAAACAAAAATCATCGGAATGGGTCTCATCCCGTCACAGCTGGAGATCGTCGAGTTCGTTCAGGCTGGTGCGGCGGGATTTGTCCTCAAAGACGCGACAATTGAGGAGGTCCTCATGACCATCCGGGCGGTAGCGAGGGGAATGAAAGTCCTTCCCCCCCTGCTGACGGGGTCGCTTTTCACGTATGTTGTCGACCATGCACTTCTCAAGGGGAAAGGGAAGCTACCCGATGCGGCGCGAATGACGAAACGTGAGCGTGAAATCATCGTCCTCATTGCTGAGGGGATGAATAACAAGGAAATCGCCCACCGACTGAACCTCTCGACCCACACAGTAAAGAGCCATATCCACAACATCCTTAGAAAAATGGCGCTGCACAGTCGCCTGGAGATCGCGACACATTCTTACGGAAACAAGGGATCTTGAGCTCCCTCGCCCGCTTCTCCGCTTGACGAAATTACCCCACTTTCTTCGCTTTTTCTCCCAATGCCTTGCAAGGGCCAAGAAATCCCTCGTTCCAGGGATTAACTCCTTTTTCATCCTTTCGGCCGATTCCCCTTATACCAATCAGTGGTATAATTCATCAGAGCCTGTGCGAGCGTTGTCCCCTCGCTGAGGGCCAGAATTGAAAACCAGGACTAAACATTTCAGACGAATGGAAGCGACGCCATGAGCTGGGACCGGATTGAGGGACAATGGAAGCAACGGCGAGGAAAGGCCATGCACCATTGGGGAAAGATGATGAACGATGAGCTTGCAGCGATTGCGGGCAAGTATGAGGAGCTGGTGGGTAGGCTGCAGGAAAAATACGGGATTGCCAAAGAGGAAGCAAATGGCCAGGTCGATGCATTCAAGAAAACGGTCGATCAACTCAAGAAGGCTAATAGTAAGTTGATGGAAATGCAGAAGGCGTTGAGTAGACAGATGAAGGCGGACAGAAAACCGGTGAAGTCAAAAGCAGCAGCAAGGAAAAGACCGCGATCGAAGGCAAAGGCATAATATGATGCGAAGGGGGGCTACCATGTCCGAACAGACAAATCCACCCGCCTCGGGTTCAGATGCGAAGTTCCTTGGGTGGCAGAAAACTCCGAGCGGAGAGAACTTTGCACTGTACAATATCACCGCAGCAGGTCATCCGGCGCATGGTTCTACCGTTACCGATAGGACTCTACGTCATCTGAACCTGCAAGTTCCAGGCACTCCGCCTTCTCAAAGAGAACCCTTTGGCCAGCAAGGTAGTAGTGAGAACTGGAACGATAGGACCTGAGAATGCAGTCGTTGAATGATCCTCGGCCACGATGCTGGGGATTCTTATGAGCTTTATCGGGGGGAAGGGCATGGCAACAAGACGGGTCCTCGCGCAAGCTTCCTTCTTGGTCGTTTGCTCGGCGATCTTACTGATCGGAAAGCCGGAAAGCAACTTCTGGTACCCCACCAACGGCCCCGGCACAAATCTCGATGTGAGGGCGCTTGCAATTAACTCACTCGGTGACATTTTTGCCGGAACGGCAAGCGCAGGCTCTGTCTGGAAATCGACCGATAACGGGAAAAGTTGGGTTGAGACATTCCGTCCTCTCGACCCGGTGTTGGGTCTTGCGCTCAATTCACAAGGCCACATCTTCGCCTCGGTGTATCTTCAGGGGGTATACCGGTCAACGGACAATGGGGCAACATGGTCACAGAAAACCGTCGGTCTGACAAACTTCGGTGTGAGAAGAATTGTTCTGGATAGCTTTGAAAATCTCTACGTGGCAACAGAATGCGGACTCTTCAAGTCAACAAATAGTGGTGATTCGTGGCAGCCGAAGAATGCGGGTATGGGGGTCCGGAGAATTGGTTGGATCGCCGTCAAGCCGCCGAATTGTCTGTTTGCAGTCGTGAGGAACGGCGGCTCATATCGTTCGACAGACAACGGGGACACGTGGCTGCCATTTACCCAAAGTGTCTCGGGGGATTTCGTCATAACTTCACGCGGGGATGTGTTGGTGGCATCGGGCGAGTACGTTTCCCGTTCGACCGACGACGGCGCCAATTGGTCTTCTACGAACACAGGTCTTAGTAGGTCGCGGATGAGCCTCGCCGTCAATTCCTTTGGGCACATCTACGGGACCGATGGCAAGAGTGTATGTCGTTCGACTGATGGAGGAGCCACCTGGTCAGTCATAAACAGCGGTCTGGCGAGCCTCACGGCCAATGCTCTTATCTTCGACTCGGAAGGGTACGCGCTTCTTGGTGTCAATGCTGAAGGCATTCCCGGTAGTGCAGGGGTCTATCGAAGCACTCAGCCGGCAGTGCCTTCACCAAATACAGTCTCGACGTATCCAGACTCCGGCAAGCCGGGAGCACGAGTCAGAATGTCGGGACTTGGCTTCAGTTCTGATCG
>DAIUKN010000539.1:0-2600 GCA_036848195.1 Bacteroidota bacterium | reverse complement strand
ACGGCACGCGATCGAGCCCGGCATGCGCGTGTATCAAGGGATGATCGTTGGCGAAAATTCCCGCGAACAGGATATGACGGTCAACGTGTGCAAAACGAAACATCTGACGAATATGCGCGCCTCGGGTGCGGACGAAGCAATCCGTCTCGAAACGCCACACCTCATGACGCTCGAGCAGGCAATCGAGTGGATCGGAGACGATGAGTTTGTTGAAGTGACACCCAAGAATATCCGGCTCCGCAAGCGGTATCTTGACGCCAATGAACGCAACCGCATGGCAAAGAAGAAACCGGAGCTCATAGAAGAACCCGCAAAGTAAGAACCGTACGATCAGACCTGCTCGGAGAGAACACCTCGTGCACGTGAGACGAATTCCCGAAAAAGAGATCGACATTCTCGTCGGTGAGCTTCGCGAGCTCGCCTACAACCTCTGGTGGTCGTGGAACCCGGCGGCACAACGCCTATTCCACGAACTGTCACCCTTCTTCTGGGAGCACAGTAATCACAACGCCATTGAGGTGGTCAACTGGATCAGCGGACAGGAGCTGCGCGGACGGTTGCAGGACCAGGAGTTTTTCGACAGGGTCAAGGGTGTCTGCAAGACTCACCGTGCTTACATGACGCAAAAGAGCACATGGGTCAGCAAGCACGCTCGGGCGCTTCAGAAGGCTCCAGTCGCCTACTTCAGCGCTGAATTCGGCCTCCATGAAAGTCTCCGGATCTACTCGGGCGGTCTGGGCATCCTCGCGGGCGACCACGCAAAATCTGCGAGCGACCTTGGTCTTCCGTTCGTCGGCGTTACCTTGTTCTACCGCCAGGGCTATTTCCAGCAGCAGATTTCTGCCGAGGGATGGCAGATCGAACGGTATCCGGCCTATGATCCCGCACGCCTGCCCATCACGCTGGTGACTGATAAAAAGGGAAACCCTATTGTATCGAGCGTGGAAATCGGGGATAGTAAGGTGGATTTTCAGGGATGGGCGGTCCGGGTGGGGCGCGCCACGGTCTATCTTCTGGACACCGATCTGCCGCAGAATGATCGGCGCTTCCGCGATTTGACCGCGCACGTGTACGGAGGCGACCAGTGGACGCGCATCAGCCAGGAAATCGTCCTGGGGATCGGCGGCGTACGGTTCCTCCGCGCCGTGGGCATTGCCCCGTCGGTCTTCCATATGAACGAAGGACACTCGGCGTTTCTTACCCTCGAATTGTTGCGCGAACAGATCGTGGGAAAGAAACTGGCCGCAACGGACGCTCCCGGGATGCGCAACGCGGAGGCTTCCGTCAAAGAGCGCTGTGTCTTTACGACCCACACACCGGTTCCCGCCGGGCACGATCGTTTTGACCTCGGGCTCATGCGCGCGGCGTTTCCGTCCTTTGCCTCGTCGCTCGGCGTGACTGTCGAACAGATGATGCGGCATGGCCGCATTCACCAGGACGATCCGAACGAGCCGTTCACTATGACCGTCCTCGCACTTCGGATGTGCCGTGCCGCGAATGGCGTGAGCGAACTGCATGGCCAGGTGAGCAGGGAAATGTGGAAGGATCTCTATCCCGGGACGCCCGTGGAAAAGGTGCCCATCGGTTATGTGACCAATGGCGTCCACGTCACCGGCTGGGCATCGCACACCGCCTCGAAGTTCTGGACCGACCGGCTCGGTCCGCGGTGGATTGATCATCTGAACGACAGAAAATTCTGGCAGGATACCCTTCGCGATGGCAAAGTGTCGGACGAGGAGATCTGGTCGCTTCGCACCATTTTGCGCCGGGAGCTCGTCGAATTCGCGCGGAGACGGCTTCGCGAGCAATACCTCCGGTCCAACTCCAACGACCTCGGAGTCTTCGACAACGTGCTATCTCCCGATGTCCTGACCATCGGCTTTGCCCGTCGGTTTGCGACGTACAAGCGGGCCCCGCTCCTCTTCCGCGATCTCGACTGGGCAATCCGCACCATCACCAACAAGGAACGGCCTCTGCAGCTGGTTTTCGCCGGCAAAGCGCATCCGCGCGATGATGCAGGGAAGCGATTCATTCAGGAAATCATCGGCATAGCCCGGCGAAACGAGCTGTTCGGCAGAGTGGTCTTTCTGGAAGACTACGATATCAACGTCGCCAGGCACCTTGTGGCAGGGGCGGACATCTGGCTCAACACACCCCGGCGGCCCATGGAGGCCAGCGGCACCAGCGGCATGAAGGTGCTGATCCATGGGGGGCTCCACATGAGCACCATGGACGGATGGTGGCGCGAGGCCTATGACGGCGGGAACGGCTGGAAAATCGGCGAGGATGCCAATGCACCGAGCGATCAGATGCAGGATGATCAGGATGCTGCGTCACTGAGGAGCCGCCTGGAGAACGAAGTTCTCCCGCTCTTCTACGACCGGGGCAAAGATGGGATCCCCCACAAGTGGCTGAGGCACGTCCGGGCTTCGATGGCAACCCTGATTCCGCAGTACAACACCGACAGAATGGTGACGGAGTATATCCAGAAGTGCTATCTACCCGGCAAAAATCCCGATAGGAGAATACGATGAACCGCTGGCTTCTGGTCATGGTCCTTCTCTCCACCATCCTCCCGTCGTGCAACAGCGCCAGCTCCG
>DAIUKN010000538.1:0-2601 GCA_036848195.1 Bacteroidota bacterium | reverse complement strand
CGCTTCGACGTCGCGCGTGCCATATACAAGGCAATGCTCAGGTTCATCACCTACCAGCACTCTCAGCCGTACGTGGTTCAGCCCCTCCCTCCGTCACATCTCTCGACCGAGTTCTCTCCTGACGGCAGCGTTCTGCTCCGCTGGCGGCCCGCACCGGACCCCCTGGAAGTGACTGCGGCTTCCGATCGCTATCTTGTCTTCACGAGAATCAACGATGGTGGGTTTGACAACGGAAAGCTTGTCGACGGGCATTCGGCGGTGATCCGCGACATCAGCCCCGGGACCATCTACAGCTTTAGGGTCGCCGCAGTCAACAGTGGTGGGGAAAGCTTCCCTTCCGAAATCCTTTCGGTCTGCCGCGTGGAGGGAGCAGAGCAGACGGCGATGATCATCAATGGCTTCGACAGGATTTCAGGTCCGGCTTCAATCGAGACCCCCGCATTCTCGGGATTCCTCGATCAGCTCGCTGCCGGGCTGCCCGACATGTATGCTCTGAACTTCACCGGTTCTCAATATGATTTCACTCCCGGTTCTCCTTTCAGGACCAATGACGCCCCCGGGCACGGCGCAAGCCATGCCGACCGCGAGGGGACGGTCATCGCCGGAAATTCGTTTGACTACCCGTTCATCCACGGTCAATCCCTCCGCGCCAACGGTCTTTCTTTCGTCTCCTCGAGCAGGGATGCCGTAACGGATTCAATGGTGGATCTCAGCCGCTATCGCATCGTCGATCTGATCCTCGGAAAACAGAAAGAGACACGCTGGCCGCGGCCGGCAATGGATTCCGTCCGCGGGACCATGTACACCACATTCCCCTCCAGGCTCAGGTCCGCGCTAACGCAATACTGCAAATCAGGCGGAGGCCTTCTTGTTACCGGCGCCTATGTGGGAACCGACCTCTTCGCTGGCTTGAAGATCGACAGCTCGAAGATCCGGTTCGCAAAGGAGATCCTTCATACCACGTGGGTGACGGATCATGCAGCCCGAACCGGAAAGGTTTCTTCCGTTTCGCCGTCGTTTATGCCGCCTGGCGAGTGGACTGCTTTCCGTTCCGATCCCGATCGGGAGATGTATGGTGTGGAATCGCCGGATGCCCTCGGCCCGGCGAATGGTTCGACGCTGATCCTCCGCTACGCGGAGAACAAGTTCGGAGCTGCGACCGCGTTCAAGGGGGAGTATGGAGTTGTGGTGTTCGGCTTCCCCTTCGAGACGATCACAGCGGCGGACAAACGGAATGACGTCATGAAGGCGGCGGTGAATTTCCTCACCAGCCCGTGAATATCGAGGGGATTTATCCCGTGGAGGGATCTCGCAGATCTCTTGCGTACGCAAACAATGCCGGCGCCCCGCCGGTGTGCCAGAATAGGACCGTTTCTCCAGCGCCGAGCTCCCCTCTCCGTATCATATCCATCATTCCCCCCATTGCGCGACCCGTGTACACCGGATCGAGGAGGATACCCTCGAGACGGGCAGTGAGACGGATCGCTTCACGCTCAACGTCCGTCACGATGCCGTACCCGCTCCCGAGGTAGTCATACCGAACGATGAAATCCGCAGGCGCACACCTGATAGTGAGTCCGAGTTTGTCGGCGGCGTCATTGGAAATCTCCGCCATCTCTTCTTCGTAGGTCCTGGCGCCGCGCTCCCCTTTGTCGATACTGATCCCGACAATCGACCCGGAGAACCCATGAGCCTTCGCGCCCAGGACCAGACCGGCCTGGGTCCCCCCTGAACTGGAGGCCACGACACACCGATCCGGCGTCACGCGCGACGCTTTCATCTGCTCGATCACTTCGAGCATTGCTTCGGCGTACGCTGCCGCTCCAACTCCATTTGACCCGCCGTAGGGAATGAGATACGGTGTGCCATTGTGAGCGCGGACCGCGGAAGCAACCTCCTCCATCTTCTCTCCGCGCCTCTCCATTCCGGTCCAGTGAATGGATGCACCCAGGAGCTGATCCAGCAACATGTTGCCGTTGGGGATATCGGCAGGCTCCCCTCCAAGAACAAGCTCGCAGCGCAGACCCGCCAGCGCCGCGGCGGCGGCCGTTTGACGACAGTGGTTCGACTGGGCTGCGCCCGCCGTGATGATGGTGTCGGCGCCCTGCCGGAGGGCATCGGCGATCAGGAACTCAAGCTTCCGGGTCTTGTTCCCTCCCATGGCAAGTCCCGTCTGGTCATCACGCTTGATAAACAGTCGCGGGCCGCCGAGCGCCTTCGACAGTCTCTTCATCTCATGCATTGGCGTCGGGAAAAAGCCGAGGGGGAAACGGGCAAGGGTCATCGCCATGGCATCTGTTCTCTTCCGATCATGAATGTCAGAGAATCTTCCCCTCACGTGTCAGCTCGCGATCCAGCTCCCTCGCGTTCCCAACCACGCCCCCCAGAAGGTCCCAGAACTCCCTGCTGTGATTCCGGACCCGGGTGTGAGCAAGTTCATGGAGAATCACATAGTCGACCAGACGGTCGGGAAGGCGCATGAGCTGGAGGTTCAGATTGACAATTCCCCTGAGAGAGCAGCTCCCCCAGCGGGAGCGAAGATTCTTGATGGCCACGCGTTCGTAGGTGAACCCATGCAGGCGTGCAAGTTCTTCGACACGA
>DAIUKN010000537.1:0-2604 GCA_036848195.1 Bacteroidota bacterium | reverse complement strand
TTTCCATCCGGACACTGCCCACCTCCAGGCATGTGGTGTGGAACTCGATCCCGGCACGCTTGCCCCGCGCCACAACCCGGGGACCCTTGAAACAAACGTTCCTGGATTGTACGTTGCCGGCTCTGTTGTGGCGGGGAAAAACAACAACAAGATCTTCGTCGAGAATGGACGCTTGCACGGGGCAATGATCGTCGGCTCGATTCTGGCTCAGCGGTCAGGGAAATCTTGATTCTCTTGAGGAATTTCCGTAAACTATGGCTCGTGAAGAAGTTACCAACCCCGTACGTATTCCTCCGCGAGGATTTTCATGAATGAAGGTAAGATCGTCCAGATCATCGGCCCCGTCGTAGACATCGATTTTTCCGGAGGTGCGCTGCCGTCCATTCTCAACGCGGTGAAGATACCGCGGAAGGACGCTGCTGGCGTAGCCGAGGAACTCGTCGTCGAAGTTCAGCAGCACCTCGGCGACAATCGCGTGCGGACGGTCGCCATGGACTCGACGGATGGCCTGGCGCGCGGGATGGTTGCTGTTGATACCGGGGGCCCCATCGCCGTGCCGGTCGGACCTTCCGTTCTTGGGCGTCTCATCAACGTGATCGGCGACGGGATTGACGGCCTTCCCCCAATCAAATCCGACAAGCGATATCCGATTCACCGACCCGCGCCGGAGTTTCAAAACCTCTCTACGAAGCGGGAACTCTTCGAGACCGGCAGCAAGGTGATCGACCTGCTGGAGCCCTACTCGAAGGGGGGGAAAGTGGGGCTCTTTGGCGGGGCGGGTGTCGGGAAGACGGTCGTCATTCTGGAGATGATCCACAACATTGCGAAGCAGCACGGCGGGCTCTCCGTGTTCGGCGGGGTCGGCGAACGGACTCGCGAGGGGAACGACCTCTGGCTCGAGATGAAAGAGTCGGGAGTGCTCGACAAGACCGCTCTGGTGTTCGGCCAGATGAATGAGCCGCCGGGTGCACGTCAGCGGGTCGGACTGACCGCGCTCACGATGGCGGAATACTTTCGCGATGAAGAAGGGAAGGATGTTCTTCTCTTCATCGACAACATATTCAGATTTGTCCAGGCCGGCTCCGAAGTCTCAGCGCTCCTCGGACGCATGCCGTCGGCCGTGGGATACCAGCCGACCCTGGGAAGCGAGATGGGAGAGCTGCAGGAGCGGATCACCTCCACCAAGACCGGGTCGATCACATCCGTCCAAGCGATCTACGTCCCTGCGGATGACCTGACCGACCCGGCACCTGCGACCACCTTCGCTCATCTTGATGCTACGACAGTCCTAAGCCGCCAGATCTCCGACCTCGGCATATATCCCGCTGTTGATCCTCTCGATTCGACCTCGCGCATCCTGGAACCGGGAATCGTGGGGGAGGAACACTACGGCGTGGCGAAGAAGGTGAAGGAGATTCTGCAGGCATACAAGGATCTGCAGGATATCATCAGCATCCTCGGCATGGATGAATTGTCTGATGAGGACAAGATCACCGTGGCACGAGCCCGAAAAATCCAGCGCTTCCTCTCTCAGCCGTTCTTTGTCGCGGAGCAATTCACGAATATCCCCGGGAAATACGTTAAGCTGGAGGACACGGTTCGCAGTTTCAAGGGGATCATCAACGGCGACTACGATGACTTGCCGGAGGGGGCTTTCTTCATGGTCGGAACGATTGAGGAAGCGGTCGAGAAGGCGAAACAGATGGCTCAGGCGTAGGTCCGGGGGCGATTTCCATGTACGAGAAACCGTTTACGGTTGAGATTGTTGCGCCGGATCGGATCGTCTTCAGCGGTCAGGTGACCAGTTTCAGTGCGCCTGGCGTCGAAGGGGGGTTTCAGATCCTGTTTGACCACGCACCGTTCCTCACGGCGTTAACCATCGGGGAGATCAAGATCAAGGCTCCGGACGGGGGGGACACGCACTATGCCGTCAGTGGCGGCTTTGTCGAAGTCCGGAACAACAAGGTTGTCGCGTTGGTTGAGACCGCCGAGAAGGCGGGCGAAATTGACGTCCAACGCGCGCAGGCGTCCCGTGACAGGGCCCAGGAGCGACTGCACAGCGTGGTGGCCGAGTTTAACCGCGAGCGTGCCCGAGCATCGCTCGAGCGCGCAATGAACCGCCTCCGCATCGCTGCCAGGACGTGATGCCGAAGAAGCTCTGCCTTAAGGCGGGGCTTTTTCGTTTCGATCTGTGAGCACCGTCGTTGACAAAAGCAGGGTAAACCGATATATTGGCGGGGACGTTTTTCAGGACCGTGAACCATGACGGGTGAGTACGGCTACATCGTCAGGCTCCTTCGCAGGCTTGAAACCATGCTGATCGAGTCGGGACATCAATCGGAGGGGGGCCGGCTCGGCCAGATCACGCAGCGGATCTCTCGGGCTGATGATGCCCGTGCGGCACTTGCGACTCTCTACTCCGTTGAAGGATACGACCAGTTTGCCTTGCGGTTGATGTACTATGGCGAAAAGATGCGCGAGGCACTGGTCGAGCTTCCCGAAGAACGGCTCCTCGACTACCAGATCCGCGAACTCTCCGCCGTCCTGCTTTCATCGGCACATGCCCTGAACTCCTTGCCGGAGGAGCCCGCGCCGGCCAGACCG
>DAIUKN010000536.1:0-2623 GCA_036848195.1 Bacteroidota bacterium | reverse complement strand
GAGGTGGCGGTTTGCCCGAGCAGGGTCGGAAAAGAGTGCGGAGGAAAAATCTTGCCCGGTCATAGGCAATTTTACGAAAAATCGGGGTGAACTCCAATTGCCACTCATCAGTTGCTTTTCCGGAGTCGCATAACTATATTCCCGCCAAGTATTTAGGGAAAAATAGACTGCGCATGGGAGACCATGACCAAACTCGTGGCCGTTTACCGGAAACCCTCAGACCCTGCTGAATTCGATAGACACTTCGACGGGATCCACACGCCACTGGTGAAGAGGTACCCTGGCCTGCGGAAACTGGAGATCACACGCATCACGGGTGCTCCTATCGGCGAGGCGAAATACCATCTGATGGAAGAGATGTACTTCGACAACAAAGATGCGATGGACAGGGCTTTGGCTTCCCCGGAAGGGAAGTCGGTGATCAAAGATATCCTGAGCTTCGCCGCCGACGTCATCACGGTGTTCCATGGCGAAACCGATGAACCCTCCTAAGACCATGAAGATTCTTTTTCTTCTTCTCGCCTCGGTCACCCTCCTCACTGGCTGCGCCGGGACAAGCCAGCAGGGACTCCAATGGGAATATACCGGAGGCCCGTACGGGCAGAATGTTTCCTCGCTCCTGGTGGACCAAGACTCACCACAATCCCTCTACGCCGGCCTTCTGAACGGCGATCTGTACCGATCGAGCGATGAAGGAAAGACCTGGCAGAAATGGGGAAACCTCGGCCGGAGTGCACGTATCCATCAACTGGTCCAGAATCCCGAAAAGGGCGACATCCTGTACGCTGCAACCGACGCCGGAGTCATGGTCTCCTCCACACGTGGCAGAGTGTGGCGTCCGACCGGTCCTGATACTTCCGGGAAGCTCGCCTGCAGAACTCTTGCGCTTGACCTATGGAAACCATCAGTGCTCTACGCGGGGACGGGTGGGAAGGGTTTGTACAAAACGACTGATGGCGGTGCCACATGGGCGGCCATCAATGCCGGGGCTGACTCTCTTCTCGGGCGGGGTGACGTGCACGATGTGCGCGTCGATCCCTCGAGGCCCGACATCGTCTATGCCGCAGTTTCAGGCACCGGTATCGTGAGGTCAACAGATGCTGGAGCCACATGGAAACGGCTCACCCCGGAGTTCTCCGTTACAAGTTCGGTGACCACCCACGTTGCCATTCATGGGAAATCCGGCGATACGATGGTGTATTCAACAGACACGGGGAACATATTCCGCTCCACAAACGAGGGCGAGAGCTGGAGCCTTTCCCGGCAGGGGACCGAATCCGGCCGCGTGCTCGCTCTCGTTGCTGATCCCGCACATTCCGATCTCCTCTACGCGGGCACCGAGGGTGGTCTGTTGCGGTCCACGGATTTCGGCTCTACCTGGGTGAGAGTGCCGGGATTGCTTCCCATCGTCGCAACGTCAATCGCCGTCCCGCAGGACAAACTGACCCCTGCACGGTACGCGTTCGGCCCCGGCGTCGGGATCCAGATCTCCCGCGACGGTGGCAGCACCTGGAGCCACTCGGACGAGAATCTCGGCGGAGCAGCGATCACCTTCATTGCTGCTGACCAAAGCGGCGAACCCGTCTATGCTGCCACCGGGAGTGCCATTCTGAGATACGTCGAACGCTCTGCGTCCTGGGAACCGGCGACGTCAGGCCTGACGGGCGGAGACGTTACCTCCCTCGCGTTCGATCCCGATTCCCCAGCAATCCTGTACGCCGGCACCCCGGGGGGAATGTTCACATCAACGAACAGCGGCCAGGAATGGCAGCCGATGGCGCGTAACGCACGGATGGCACCCGTGTTCGTCGATACCCACCCCTGGATTCGCACCCGCATGCTTGCTTCAGGCGACCAGGGAATTTTCGTCTCCACAGACAAGGGAAAGAGCTGGACCGAAGCGAAGCCTCAGGGAAACCGGATTTTCGTCCACGCACTGACCTACACCCCCACGAACGCAGGGATTATCCACGCTGCTACTGCCGGCCTCGGCGTCGTCGCGACGAGCGACGGAGGCCTTCGATGGGAACCCGCCCGCTTCGGCCTGAAGAGCGACAGCATCATGGCGGTCACGCTTGACGACCAGGAACAACTGACGTACTTCGCGTGGACGGCCAGAGGCGACTGCTTCAGGTCCACCAATCGCGGCCTCGAATGGAACAGGTACTCGCCCCCCTGGACCGTCGGCGATGAACTCCTGATCGCCTACGACCGGCTCCAGCCCTCCAGCGTCGTTGCGCTCGTCAACGGAAAGGACGGCTACTACTCGCCCTCCGGCGGCGCGTCATGGTTTCGCTTATTCGAGAATGGAGTGCGTCACGATGCTACCAGCCTCTTCTGGAGTGCGAAGAACGCGATGCTCTACCTGGGAACGCGCGATATGGGTGTCTTGCGACTTTCCCTCGGTCCGTTGATACGCGAGTTCCAGGACGAATGATGCCCCGCACGGGAGATCGACTTTGAATCGTCTGCGAGACATCCTGCCCCGTCCGCTCCGCTCCTTTCTGCGGAAGGTGTATTACGTTCCCAAAGACGTACGCAACCGGATGTCGGGGAAGCGAAAAGGCCTTGTCCCGCCGGCGAGGATGATCACGACCATCGGTGGCGGCGACTTCGAGGCGGT
>DAIUKN010000535.1:0-2628 GCA_036848195.1 Bacteroidota bacterium | reverse complement strand
CATCCGGAGATTCGGGTGAACCGGGTAACCCTTTTTTCGATCTGCGCCTCCGCCGGGTTCCTTCTCTACATCCTCGAGATGGTGCGGCGCCGGAAACTGCGGGAGGAGTACTCGATCCTGTGGCTCTTCGGCAGCGCCTTGATTCTCGTGCTCTCGCTGAAGAAGAACTGGCTCGACAGCCTCGCCCACGCCGTGGGGATCGTCTACCCGCCGTCGTTCCTCTTCCTGGTCGGGATCCTCTTCATCCTGCTGATCCTGATCCACTTCTCGATCGCCATCTCGAAGCTCCACCAGATGAACAAGAAGATGGCGCAGGAGATCGCGTTGATGAAGGAAACGGCGAGGGATGTCTCTCCCGGAGACCCTTCCACCGGATCCTGATGTGTCCCGATAAAAGCAGATGAGCCGCGTCAAAACGAATTTTTTCGCCAACCTGGCCGGTTCCGGCTGGACCGCTCTCGTCGGGCTTGCCTGTACTCCCCTGTACATCCGCTTCATGGGAATGGAAGCCTATGGCCTGATCGGCTTCTACTTCATGCTGCAGGGCGTCATACAGATCCTCGACCTGGGCCTGAGTCCCACCATGAACCGGGAGATGGCGCGATACAGCGTGCTGCCGGGCAAAGCCGGGGAGGCGAGGGACTTCGTCAGAACGCTGGAAATCGGATACTGGGCGATCGGAATCCTCATCGGATTCGCCGTATGGAACGGTGCTCCTTACATCGCGTCCCATTGGATCAAGGCAGGCAATATCTCCCCCTCGGAAGTGCGCCGTGCGGTGACCATCATGGGCGTTCTTGCAGCCCTTCAGTGGCCGCTCTCCTTCTACCAGGGCGGACTGCTGGGGCTCCAACGGCAGGTACTCCATAACGGGATCACGATCGCTACGGCCACGCTGAGCGGCGGGGGCGCCCTTCTGATCCTGTGGCTCGTTTCCCCAACGGTCTCGGCTTTTTTCACATGGCAGATCGCCGTCACCCTGCTGCAGGCCGGAGTCACTACCTTCGCATTGTGGCGCTGCCTTCCCGGTTCCGGCCATGCCGCACGCTTCGATCCCGGCATTACCCGGAACATCTGGCGCTTCGCCGCCGGGATGAGCGGCATAACGATCACCGCTTTGATGCTGACACAACTCGACAAGGTGATTCTCAGCAGAATGCTCACGCTGAAAACCTTCGGGTATTACATCCTCGCGGGAATGGTCGGGAATGGCCTGTCGGGACTTCTCATCGCACCGATGTTCAACACCATCTTCCCGCGATTCTCCGCCCTGGTCGCAGCGAAAGACGAGAAGAGCCTGCTCGAGATGTACCACGGTTCGACCCAGGTGATGGCCGTGATGATCCTTCCAGCCGCCATCGTCATTGCCTTTTTTTCATGGGAAATCATGAATCTATGGACCGGAAGCCCCGAAATCGCGGACAACACCGCCCCGATCGTCAGCATCCTGGTGGCCGGGACCGCACTGAACGGCCTGATGAACCTCCCCTTCGCCCTGCAGCTCTCCTACGGGTGGACGCGGATCGGCCTTGTGATCAATGCTTTCTTTATTGTCACCCTGGTTCCCGCGATCGTCTTGATGACCATGAACTACGGAGCCGCAGGTGCGGCATCCGCCTGGTTGGGGCTGAACGCCATCTATATGATCATCGGCGTGCCGCTCACCCACCGGCGACTGTTGAAGGGGGAAGCGTCCAGGTGGTTCACGAAGGACGTCGGCATCCCGCTGGTGGGGAGTCTTATGATCGCCGGGACCGCGCGTTCGGTCTTCCCCGCTTTTGAATCGCCCTCGCGGTTTCTCCAGGGTTCGCTTCTGCTGCTGGTCTTCGTGCTTACAGCTGCCGGTACCGCCATGTGCACTTCGGCATCAAGAGATTTCCTTTCCAATTTCGTACTCAACAGGAGACAACCCTCGGAGCGCCGGCCTTGAATATATCCGGTACCGTCCCACAATATTATTTCGCGAAAAATCCCTTCTGCGGGGGAACCCGGAGATGATGTCGGTCCTGGAATCCAGGTCCGATATCCAATCCGCCCGGGAGGCGATGCGCCGATCCGGAATCTCTTGTCTGACACCATGGATTCGCCAACAATTGCATCATCTGGGGTTGTTCCGGGGGGTGACGGTCGGTGATGCCATCAAGAGTTGGGACGTGCTCAAGACGGCGAATTTCATAAAGGATCGACTTCCCCCGGAAACCCCCGTGCTGGATATCGGGGCCTTCGCCTCCGAGGTTCTCTCCGTTCTCCATCGAATGAACTATTCGGATCTGACCGGCGTCGACCTGAACCCCCGTATAAAAGAGATGCCGTTCGCGGACCATGTACGATACAAAGTGGCCGATTTCATGGCGTCCCCCTTCCCGGATGCGTCGTTCGGGGCCATCACCGCAATCTCCGTCATCGAACACGGCTTCCAGAGCGAGCGCCTTCTCCATGAGATTTCCCGCCTCCTGCGTCCGGGGGGATACTTCATCGCCTCTTTCGACTACTGGCCGGAGAAAGTGGACACGACCGGCATGGACATCTTCGGCATGGATTGGAGAATCTTCTCGAAGGCGGAAGTGCTCGCCTTCATCGAGGAGGCGCGCGCGTACGGGCTTTCCCCCTTCGGTGGGATCGACCTCG
>DAIUKN010000534.1:2070-2641 GCA_036848195.1 Bacteroidota bacterium | reverse complement strand
AGACGAACTCCCGGTAGCTGCGGGGCGAAATCACCTGAGGCGAAGCCTGGGAATCAAAGAGGGCGGCCGTCAGCCCGCGCGCCGCGAAAGCTCTTCCGTAGGCAATCGCGACGTTTGCGGCAAAGGCGATCACCTCCCGAGCCCGGTCGGGTTCAGCGGCCATCGCAAGAAAGAGATTGGTGGGCCCCATCAGAGCGGCCGCAAGACTGAAAGGGCCTGACATCGCTCCCATGACCTCCACCTCGAGGCCGATCTGCCGGCGCACCTCTTCCGTTGCGTCCAGCATCATCGGCATCCTTCCCGCAAAACGGGGGTCCGGGACGTTCATTTCATGAAGAGACGCCCCCTCGGGGAACACCTCGGACCCGGGAGTCAGAGCGGGAATCGACGTATCGGGGGGATCGAAATAGGTGACACCGCATCCGCAGGCCTCCGCCTCAATGTTATAGACATCGATGCCTACAACAATGGCATCGGCCTTGAGCGCGTCGTACTCAACAAGAACGCTCTCGACCAGCAGGTTCCTGACGCGGCACACTTCCGAGGGCGTCCGGCCGATGAACCATGCCTT
>DAIUKN010000534.1:0-2060 GCA_036848195.1 Bacteroidota bacterium | reverse complement strand
TATGTTCGTACACGGCAGGGACGAACGGGATGCGGTCGCCCTTCTCAAGCGCCAGGGCCCGGAGCAGACGATTGTTCGTCATCGAAGCAGCTTCAGGGCGGATGAGACGTTCTCGTCTTCGTGGACAATCGCACAGATCGCAGCGATCAGCTTCTCCATCTTCGGATGCTGCCAGACATTCCTGCCGAAGATAACGCCGGCGGCGTCGGCCTGGACGCACTCGGCGGCCAGTGCAAGAATCGCCTCTGCGCCCCCCGCGGCCGAAGCGGCTTTCCTCTTCTGAGCCGGCCCACCCGCGACGATCACCCTGGCCCCGCAGCTGCGCACAATCTCACGGAAGCCGGCAACATCGCCGGTGTACCGCGTCTTGATGACATCCGCGCCGGCCTCTGCGCCGATCCGTGCCACCGCCAGAGTCTCCGCTCCAATATCGGCGTTCTTCCGCTTCCCACCGAAGACGTTCGTCCCGAAATGATTGTCGAGCAGGCTCGGGGCGAGGATTTCCGCCACCAGCGGGACGCCCCACGCGTCCGCCTCCGCAGCCGTGGCACCCAGTCTTCGGAGAGACTCGGCTTCGGCGGGTGTGTCGATGAAGGTGAAAACGATCACCGCATCGGCCCCCAGCTTCAGCGCTTCCGTGACGGGGTAGAAGGGCTGGTAGTCTGTGGGCTGATGGGCGAATTTCGTGAAGCCCCCGTCAATCCGGACCATGATTCCAAGATCGCCTGCGACAGGGGCAATGGATTTCAGGACGCCGGGGGTAACCAGGATCCCGTCAGCGCCTGTGCCTGCGATGCGCTCGGTCAGCCGGACGACGTCTTCGATCCCCGGCACAGGACCGGAAAATGACCCGTGGTCGTACGGAATGATGAAGGCCCGTTTCTGCTTCCAGATCTTCTGCAGTCGTAACACCTTTCCAGGATGCATCTCTCTCTCCGCATTCAATGGTATGGTGGATTCCTAGGACGGTCTTCCTGCATGCTCACGGCGGGCCGGACGTGTCCTCCCATCTCCGCCATTTTGACAATCCACTACGGTCGGGACTACCGTCCAACTGCAGTCCATGGGTGTTCGGGAGCGCCTCCTTAAGGGTTCTTCCCTTGTATCCCACTTTCAGAAAATTGGAGGCGGCCCAATGGACAGATTTCCCATCAACGGTTGCGGCAAGAAAATAGGCATCGGTTTCGAAGTCACCCGCACTGACCCTCCCAAGGTCGTACAAGTACCGTGGCCGGATATTCTCGCGAGCGACTTCCATATCCAGGTCGAGTTTGACGATCACAGTCCTGGTCCGGGAACCCTCGCGCATCTCCACGGCAACCGCCTTGTCTGGCGCCGAGGAGGGTATCAGGCGGAACTGCCCCGGCAGCTTCTCCGGGTCGACCATGCGGTCGTGCGGCAGCAGAAGAGTGACGAAACACTCAGCATCTCCAGCCTTGTATTGGCTCGAGATGGTCTGATAGATCGCATTCTCCTTCTGCCCGTGCCGGCTGATCGGCTCCACGCCGTCGGTCTTCGACTTCGTCTCAGGAAAAGCCACGAGCAGAGACTGGGTCCGCGCAAACGCAAAGCCCGGAACAGAGTCCGTTACAACGTCATACCAGTGGCTCCCCCTCTTCAAGACATTCTGGGCATGCCAGAAATTGGTGAGCGTGAAATAGTCCGACCGGAGAATCTTGACCCCGTCGATGACGATGAAGCACCCGGGATCGCGGAGGTAGATGATAACGCGGTCCCACTGGTACCCGAGATTGTCATCGATCAATCTTGTCCGTCCCATGTCGACATCGTTCAGCGTCAGGAAATCCACTTTGTGAGTCCTGACGTTGCGATACGCGCCGGAGTTCTGCACGAATTCCAGGATCGCCTGACTGGTGTCGCGCTTGTTCTGCCGGACCACGAGGCGGTTGTGGAAGTAGTCCTGCCGCCAGGCACCGTACTTGCCGCTCGGCAACGCGCTCCGGTAGCCGGCATCGTGCAGAAGAACGGATCCCTTGTTCATAAGGAGAACAATGCTGTTCTCATCCGAGTGGCCGTGGTGCATCTTCTCTTCTTCCACG
>DAIUKN010000533.1:0-2651 GCA_036848195.1 Bacteroidota bacterium | reverse complement strand
AGCCCGGAGGCAAGTAGCGGAAATCCGCCGGGATCGTCGCGGCTGTTGCATGCGCCGTATCGTCCGAATATCGAGTTGCCACTGCAAGATAGAAAGGGGGGGTGCATTGCATTGTCCGGACTGAGGACTAAACCGGGCGAGACCAGGAGACACTGATCCCCCGGGTTGAGGGGCACCCCGGAGAATGGACGAGCGCAATCAGCAACGCCCTGGATGAACGGAGTGGATCTCCTCGGGGATCAAGCCCGGCGGGAGAGATCGAAAATGTCTACCCGACAAGCGGACAAGATCTTACCTGGCAGGTTGAACCCTCGAGATATCAATCGGGTGTGGGTCAGCCGCTGCCCCGTCTCAAAGGGCAACCGGGTGGGTCAGGGCCGGGCGTTGCAGAAGTGAAGCCAGCGGAGCCTACAGGAAAAGCGCGTAGATCAGGAAGGCGACACCTACAATGACGAACGCAATTCCGATCCACGGATGAGGGCCAAATACGGGCCAGGAGAGGTTCATGGGAACAAGACCCCTCTCCTCGAACTCTTTCTTCTTCCGCGCCAGATACCGGTCCAGCATGAAGACGGTAATCCCCGTGGGCACCAACAGAACGCCAAGAAGAAGATAGAAGGTCTTCATCCTTCCGGCCTCGCCGGAAGTACCGTCGTATCGGGTGACATTCCGGACAATGCTGTAGCTTTGCTCTGCGCGCAAGGCAATCCATTTCCAGGTCAGGGTGGTTTCCCGCCGGGGAAGCTTCAGACATATCGTACATCGTCCCGGCTCCGGAACGAGCGTTACGGCTCGATTTTTGTCCCAAGAACCTGCAGGAACTTTGCCAGCCACTCCGGATGGGCCGGCCAGGCCGGTCCAGAAACCCAGTTTCCGTCCACGTGGGCCTTATGCATCGGGACCTGGACGTACGTCCCTCCAGCAGCCGTCACTTCCGGGCCAACGGCCGGGTAGGCAGAGATGGATCTTCCCTTCGCTACCCCTGCCGCAGTCAGGATTTGAGCACCATGACATACAGCGGCGATCGGCTTCCTTTTCTCTGCGAAGTGTCTGACGATCTTTAGAACCTGCTCGTTCAGGCGAAGGTACTCCGGGGCTCGTCCACCGGGGATCAGAAGGGCGTCATACTCCTCCGGCTTGATCTTTGCGAATGTCGCATTGAGTGCGAAATTGTGCCCCGACTTTTCCATGTAGGTCTGGTCTCCGACGAAATCATGGACCGCAGTCTTGACGCTATCGCCGGCTTTTTTGTCCGGGCAAACGGCGTGAACGGTGTGCCCGATCATCTGCAGTGCCTGGAAGGGAACCATAACCTCGTAGTCCTCGACGTAATCGCCAACCAGCATGAGAATTTTCTTCACCGCCATGGGGATCTCCTCTTTTGGAATGTGTGAAGTTGTCCGGTGTGTTTCGGCTCCGCTGCTCTCGTTGGATGGGCCGTGTGCCGCCGGTGGTGTTTAAACCGCCCCGGGGTTCGCTGCATGATTGCACTCGAGAGGGAACCCGCCAGGCCGGGGAGGCTGTGGACACCGGGACCGGAGTCAGTGGAATATACGTGGTGCCGTGTGAAGAGGCAACGGGATCATCGTCTGGGTGATCATGGCGGGGCCCTTTTGGCAGGCTTGCACCGAGGGGCAGTCGTCCGGCCCCTTCTGTCCCGCAAATGACATTTCCGGAAGCGGGTTGAGCTTTTTGCCCCACTGTTGTCGTCGATCTCGACCGTACCCCGCCCACACTTCCAGGAATCCCGGTTTCTCCTGGATCCTGACCACGTGCTCATCGACGGGCCAGATAGCATCGATGACCTCCCGGGTGAGGACACTCATCCTGGCGGGGCAAGAGCGGCCTTTGTTCACCGGGCATCGTCCCATGTTTGATCCCTGCTTTGCATGAGCTCTCAGGGGAGACAGGTTTCTTCCGGTCGGAGGATGGCCCAGGGAGGCTTGGGTAGAACCGCGTGAGGAGATGCGGATCCGCAGGTTTGCTGGAGGAGGCTATTCCTTGGGGGAATCGAGGTCGTATTTCTTCAGCTTATCGCGGAGGGTTGAAAGATTCATTCCGAGAGTTCTCGCTGCTCTAGACCGATTTCCCTCTGACTGCTGGAGAGCGCGACGCAGGAGGTTTGCTTCGAGGCAGGAAACTACTTCGTCGAACGTCATCTTGTCCTCGGCCAAGCACCGGTTGCAGGCTTTCATGACTTCACCGAGGGGATCATCTTCCCGTACTTCAGTTGGGAGGTCTTTCGGCTGGATTTCGGTACTGGCGAAGAGGGCGACTCTCTGCATGACATTCCGGAGTTCGCGAACATTTCCAGGCCAGGAGTAGTACACCAGTGCGCGCACGGCTTCCGGGGAGATGCCGATGGCGCGTCCGCCGAGATACCGTCCGAGGAAATAGTCGAGCAACGGCGGAATGTCTTCGCGCCGCTCACGGAGCGGCGGGATCACGATGGGAACCACATTGATTCTATAGTAAAGATCAGAACGGAACAGACCGCGGCTCACCAGTTCCTTCAGATCAACTTTGGTTGCGGTAATCAGTCTGACGTCAATGGGAATTGCCGTTGTGCCCCCGACATGCATCAGCTCCCGTGACTCAAGCACACGGAGGAGTTTGGCCTGGAGGGCGATCGGAAAATCATCGATGTCGTC
>DAIUKN010000532.1:0-2670 GCA_036848195.1 Bacteroidota bacterium | reverse complement strand
GGGATGGAGGGGGGACGGGCGATTGCTGATGTGCTCTTCGGCGACATCAATCCGAGCGGCAGACTCCCGATCACCTATCCCAGCCATCCCAATGGACTCTTCACGTACGATATGAAGCCGCTGGAGACACATCAGGATCTGAAATACCATTCCCAGTGGCCGTTCGGCTTCGGCTTGAGCTACACAACCTTTGAGTATCGCGATCTGAGGTTGAACAGGGAAACCATGAGGAATTCCGACCCCCTGGAAGTGGCAGTCACAGTAAAAAATACCGGGCCGCGTGCCGGGAAAGAAGTGGTGCAGGTGTACATTACGGATTTGTACGGCAGCGTCTCAAGGCCGATACGGCAGCTGAAGAAATTCGCCAAGATCAATCTCGATCCAGGACAGGAACAGCTGGTGAAGTTTACGCTGACCGCTGAAGATCTTTCCTTCATCGGGCTGCAGAACACCCGGATCGTGGAGCCGGGTGCGTTCACGGTGGCCGTGGCGAATCTGACAAAGGGATTCGTCCTGGAGTAACCGCGGAAGCCGGAGCGGGATTTCGGAGAACAACGGTATGGAAAAGAGAGACATTGCGATCGGCATCGATATTGGCGGCACCAACACGGTCCTCGGTCTCGTCGATCGTCAGGGTCACTGTCTGAAGTCGGGATCGATCCCGACGCGCCCCGAGCAAGATGCCGAGCACCTTGTGGCGCGATTGGAGGAGATCATCGGCGAGATGATGCGAGCCCCCGGTGAGGGATACGCTCTGCGCGGGATCGGCATTGGCGCCCCCAATGCGAACTATTACCACGGAACGGTAGAATCCCCCCCCAACCTGGGCTGGAAAGGTGTGGTCAACGTTGTCGCGCTCTTCAAGAAGTATTACGACGTCCCTGTGGCGATTACGAATGATGCGAATGCAGCAGCGCTCGGCGAGCTGAAGTTCGGAGCGGGGAAGGGGATGAGGGACTTCATCGTTATAACTCTCGGAACGGGCCTCGGCAGCGGGATCATCGTGAATGGCGAGCTCGTCTACGGCCATGATGGCTTTGCCGGCGAGCTGGGCCACACGACGGTCTACCCGGACGGACGGGATTGTGGTTGCGGGAGGAAAGGCTGCCTTGAAGCGTATGCCTCCGCCACCGGTATCTGTCGGACCGTCTTCGATTTGCTCGCACGGCGACGGGTGGAGAGCGAGCTGCGCACTGTGGCCTTTCGCGACCTGACGGCAAAGATGATCTCCGATGCCGCCCGTCGAAATGATCCGGTCGCGCTCGAAGCGTTCGAGGAAACAGGGAAGGTCCTCGGATTAAAACTCGCGGATGCCATAGCCCACACGAGTCCTGAAGCGATTATCCTGTTTGGAGGTTTGGCGGCGGCCGGAGACCTTCTCTTCGAACCCACCCGTCGGCACATGGAGGCGCATGTGCTCAACATCTTCCGCGGAAAGGTCAGGCTGATCCCATCGGGACTCCGCGAGGGGAACACCGCAGTCCTCGGGGCGGCAGCACTGATCTGGAATGAACTGGAGAGGAAATCGTGATCGGGGCCGCGTACCCTTCAGAAAGGACTGAGTGCCCATGAACAGAATCAGCGTCGCCCTCGCATTCCTTCTCGCCCTTCCCATCGTTCAAAGCTCATCGCGCCCTCCCGGTACACCTCCTCTCAACAGCGCCGTCGAGCGGAGACTTGACTCGCTCCTTGCGCTGATGACGCTCGAGGAAAAGGCGGGCCAGCTGACCCAGTACACCGCCCGGTGGACCGCTCCTGGGGAAAGGGTCCGGCTGATCCCGGATCAGGAAGCATTGATCCGCAAGGGGAAAGTGGGGAGCCTCCTGAATGCGTACGGTGCAGATGTCACCCGCCGGATACAGGAAATTGCAGTCAAGGAATCCCGGCTGAAAATACCTCTTGTTTTCGGTTACGATGTCATTCATGGTCTCCGAACGGTCTTCCCGATTCCTCTTGGAGAAGCCAGCACCTGGGAACCGGGTCTGATCGAGAAGGCTGCGCGGGTTGCGGCGACGGAAGCATCTGCCATGGGAATCCAGTGGACCTTCGCCCCGATGGTCGATATCGCCCGGGATCCTCGCTGGGGCCGCATTGCGGAAGGCTCGGGCGAGGATCCGTACCTGGGTGCCGCCATGGCTGCGGCACACGTGAGAGGCTTCCAGGGTGACGACCTCTCACAGCCGAACACGATTCTTTCCTGCCCCAAGCACTTCGCCGCATATGGAGGAGCGGAGGGGGGGCGGGACTACAATGCCGTGGATATTTCGGAACGTACGCTTCGGGACGTCTATCTCCCGCCGTTCGAAGCGGCGGTGAAGGCCGGCGCAGCCACAATCATGTGCTCGTTCAACGAGATCGCCGGGGTCCCGAGCACTGGCAACAGACAACTCCTGACGGACATCCTCAGGAAGGAGTGGGGATTCGACGGCTTTGTGGTGAGCGATTGGGGATCGATCGGAGAGCTTCGTGCGCACGGGTTTGCTTCCTCCGGTGCCGAGGCCGCCCTTCTGGCTCTGTCCGCGGGAACAGACATGGACATGGAGAGCAATCTCTATGGGGAACAGGTTGAAGTGCTGGTCAGGAGCGGCAAGCTGGCGGAGTCCGTCGTCGATGAGTCGGTCCGGCGCATACTCCGCGCCAAGATCAGACTGGGCCTTTTCGACGACCCGT
>DAIUKN010000531.1:0-2677 GCA_036848195.1 Bacteroidota bacterium | reverse complement strand
GGAGCCTTCGAAAAAAGGGTCCTTGAACGGAACAATCCGCCGGCTCGCATCGAGAGCACGCTCAAATGTTTTCAACACGGTCTGGAGCGGAACACTCTCCAGTTTCCATCGGATATCCCAGCTGGCGCTTTTCACACGCTTCCTGAGACTTCGGTGGAGATACTCGTCGCCGCCCTCTGCGGCGCTGTGTTTGCGGTGATGCGGCAGCCAGTCTTTGGAACCGTTGATCCCGACATAGTTCTTCATCGCGCAGGTGTACCCTGCCTTATGGTGAGTCTTGATTTTCGGGAGGCTGATCAGGACGTCGGATTCGAACACCGATCGGTGAATACAGTATTCGTGCGACTCGGCGTTGTGCCGGAGCGGCATGTCATCGCCATCGTATTCCGTGACCCGGAAATTCTCGTAGTTGTCGCTGAATTCGGCCAGCATGCTGTCGCCGTCGAAGCGGACCACGAGGTGTTGATCTCTGCTGTCAACAGTCTTCTTGTTTCGGATGACGCCTCGTTCATCCTTCTCCATCGTGTACAGACGGAAGTCGGCCACCTCAACAGAGAACCCCTTTTCCCCATAGATCTCCTGCAGGCCAGCCAATCCCATGTTCTGGCAGATGGCTGTGAAGTCTGCACTGTTGATCGGCGCGTCGCCGATCACAATGCGCCCCTTGCCGGCGAGTGCAATATAGACGTAGTCCACAACGCAGCGCACAAGTGCCGGATGGGTGACAACGGACGTGTAATCCTCCCCCTTTTTATAGTTCCGGTGGAGAACCATGTTGGGCTTGATGAGGACCGTCTGTCCCGGCCGTATGAACTCCCCGAGCGGGTTCCAGCGCTCTGTTCCGAAATTCTCCCGGTCGTAGTCCAGCTGGCGGAAGATCTCCCGCACCGCCTCATAGATGTAGTTCCGGGACGAAGACGTATGGGCACTACGGTATTCCGGATATCTCGTATCCGGATGATATGGCGCAGGAATCTCCGCAACCGCGGTATCTGCAATTTTCTGCAGGAAAACGTCTGAATCGAGCCTGAACTCCATGCGCGCCGCCTACCGCTCTATTTCACAAATCGTGAACTTCTGTTTTCCCATTCGCGTCTTGGCTATCTCCGAAACGATTTTCACCGCAATCTCGAGGGGCGCCTTGAAATGCTCTGCGAGCCGTGAAGAGATCTCGTTGATCTCGGTCCGGGCCGCTTCAGCGTCTCTCACCACAACATTAAGGGTGAATGTCGTCGGTCCGTGCTGGATCATCTGGAATTGTTCGATCGCTTTCGACTTGTAGAACAGGTGCGTCACATATTCTCCATGAACAACAGTGCCATCTGGAGTGATGAAGTTATCACTCTGCCGACCGAGAATTTTCCGCAGCCGGACGCTCTGCCTCCCGCACGGGCAAGGTTCTGACAGAACACCTTCCGCGCTGTCGCCGATTTCATAACGGAGGAACACCGTCCCCAAATTCATGAAGGAGGTGACCAGAACCTTCCTGTCTTCCGCGATCTCCGCATAGAGCTGTTCGACATTCGCGTGGAGACCGTTGTGCTCCCGGCATTCGACGGCAATCGTCCCGAATTCCCTCGATCCGTAATAGTTGAAGACTTTCGTCCGGAACGCCCGCTCGATCTCATCACGCCGGAATTCATCCAGCCGTTCCGCTTCAGAGAAGACGGCCTTCACGGGATATCCCAGGTCGACGCTGTTGGCCGTCATAAAGCGCGCAACCTCCGCCAGGGAAGTCGCATAGCCTTTGAAGAACGGAGGCCTCTTTTCCCGTACCTGCTCAATGAACGCACCGATTGTCGCGTCAGTGAGCGTGAAACTATTGAGAAGGCAGGTGTTCTTGTACACATGATCCCGCACAAAAGACTTCACGAGACCAAGCTGGGGGATGCCTTTATCGTACCCCCAGATAATCCCGAGAGAATCGCCGATCTTGTACCCGGCGTGCATGTACGCCCGGTAGTTCGCCGCCGGCTTATCCTCGTAAAGGAATTTCCGATTGCAGAAGAACTTCAGCGGAATACCCGTGCTTCCTCCGGTCTGGTACTCGAACAGGTCGCCCCTCTTGGCAGTGAGGCGGTCCACGTTCTCACGGATCATCGACTTCGTCAGCACCGGTATCTTCTTGATATCGTCAAAGGTGCGGATGTCTTCCGGACCCGAGAGACCAATTTGCTTAAAGAGGTCCGCATAATACGGTACGTTTTCTCCCGCATACTCGATGATGCGTCTGAGTTGGTTGAGCTGCAATTCGCGGATCTTCCCGGCCGCGAGCCACTGCGACTCTGCAAGGGCATCCAGTGAATTGAGGATGCCCGTCTGCCCGATGGCGATGTGATGCAGCCAGACCGGTAGTGAGTAGTTCTTCATTTGTTCCTTTCGGAATACCCTCTCTTCTCCCGACGGAGCCTGACGCACGGGCCCGGCATCAGGCTCCAACCCGGAATCTTCGCGGACACTCCTCGCTTGCGTTGTGCTGAAGAGCTTGCGGGAAACCGGTCAGGCGTAATGGATTTTCGGGCCCTTGGCCTTCACGACATTGCGCGTGTCAACTACCGGGATTCCGAACGCATTGAAGTCAACGGACTTATACGCCTCATGCCCCGTAGAAATCAGTATGAGATCGTAATCCCCGCTGACATCGACGGATTTCCGCCCGGCGAATTTGGAGAACTCC
>DAIUKN010000530.1:0-2682 GCA_036848195.1 Bacteroidota bacterium | reverse complement strand
GGCGTTGACCAGCACAACCAAGGGAACGTCCTGGAACCGGCCGGCCCCCGAGGAAATATATTCATCATCAAACTCCGGCCTCCGACCTTTCGTGTAGACGATTTTTCTCCCCTTGGGCATCAGCTCGTCGCCAATTTTGAAAGCTTGTTCAAGGAACCCGCCAGCGTTCCCGCGAAGGTCGAGGACCAGACGTTTCATCCCCTGTGACCGGAGTTTGGCCACCGCTTCCAGAAACTCCTGATGGGTTGTGGCGGCAAAACGCGTCACACGCACGTAGCCGATATCGTCGTTCACTTTAAACGAGGCGTCAACGGTGTAGAGCGGGATCTTGTCCCTCGTGATGTCGAAGTCCAGCAGCTCCTTCATGCCCGCCCGGACGATGCCGACCCGGACGTGGGTCCCTTTGGGCCCGCGGAGCTTCTTTTGCACACCTTCCTGCGTGATACCGACCGCTGAAGAGTCATTGATCCTGACGATCTTGTCCCCCGATTGAATCCCCAGTGCCTCACTCGGTCCGCCGACGATGGCGGAAACAACGAGCAGGGTGTCATTCAGGACCTGAAACTCGATCCCGATCCCCTCGAAGCTCCCCTGAAATTCTTCCGTGACCCGCTGGAGTTGTGACGCAGGGATGTACACCGAATGAGGATCGAGTTGTCCGAGCACGCCGTTGATCGCCGATTCCGTCAGTTTCTGGGTGTCGACATCTTCCACGTAATACTTGTAGGTAATGTTCATGACATCGCCAAACTTCTGGAGCTGATCATGAACGTTATCGCCGGAGATCAAGTTGTTCAGCAGAGCGCCGGCTGCCAGGCTGAGGGCAATAAGGACAGCCACCGTCACAAGGGAAAACCTTTTCCTCATCCTCGTCCATCCTTTCACGGAGTATGGGTAATCGTACAGTTATAGATTTTATTTAAAAAGCGACTTAAAGTCAAACCGCGGTTCCCGTTGACACCACAAGAAGTTCCTAGCGGATTGGTTTCCATTCCTTCCGGAGCGATCGGCCGAGGAAAAACACCGAGAGAAAATTCAGAAACCATGAGCCGGTAACATGCAGGTACCCGAGACGCCGGTAGCGCCGCGGCGATTCGTAGATCCGCAGTTCACGAAGAAACCGGACCTCTCCCACTTTCTTCAGCCGCTGGAAAATCTCATAATCCTCACCTGCAGCGATGCGCTCGGCATATCCATGGACTTTGTCAAAGACATCTCGGCGCATGACATGGCATTCCCCCCTCCCCATTCCCATCCCTACGCTATTCATCATGGAGAAAAGCCAATTGTAGAAACCGTGATACGCGCGGTCGATCCGTCCCTCTTCCTCAGGGTAGACACTGACGCTGCAGGTGAGCGCTGCAATCGACGGGTTCGCGATTTCCCTCCTCATCACAGAGAAGAACGCTTCGACGTCGCTGAAGAGTGTGTCCGCAGCAAGAAACACCAGGACTTCGCCCGTTGCGCGTTCGGCCCCGCGGTTCCGGCCGATGGAGATCGTCTGCCGTATGCCCTCTTTGTTCTCGACCAGGACATGGGCCTGTTCGCGCGCGATTGCCAGAGTTCCGTCGGTGCTTCCGCCGTCGCTGACAACGAGCTCGATGGCGTGGGATCGTTGGAGATCCGGGGTGAATTGTCTGAGCATGGCAGGCAGAAGTTTCTCTTCGTTGAGGGTCGGGATGACAACGCTGATCTTTCTCATGTCCTGCTTAGATCTGGCTGATGGACTGCGTGAAGCGGACTGAAAATTGACGCTCCAGCTTGATCTTCCAATGCGGAACGATCACCGAGCTCTGGAACAGCCTCTCGAAGCCAGATTCGGACAACGAGACGGTTTCGATCGGGAATCGCCAGAGCGTGGCGGGCGGGCTGGCCGTAAAACCGGTCCGGATCTTCAGCCATTCGTCGACCAGCCCGAATGTCCGAACTTCTCTCTCCTCCCCCATACTCCGGAGCCGCTTGTCGGGTAGGCTTCGGCCCTCGACAACATAATACCGGTCGTGCGCGTCCCCGGCCATGAGGCCCACATTCCACTCCACCCCAAACCAGATCTCCTGGCTGGCCGTCTCCCCGTTCACCAGCGTGTACTCCACTTCGAGCTCGTTTGCGCCTGCGTTGTATCTGACAACCTTCCGGACCTTGAGGCGGTGCATCCCCCGTTTGAGCCAGAGAGCCCCATCGCGCTCGAGGGTCACCTCGACGCCTGCAGGGCCCTCTTTCACGGAACTCCGGTAGGGTTGGTTGACGAAATCGCCAAGTTCATGGTAGGCGCAACGGGCTACGTCCTCAAGGGTCGTCTCTTCTCCGAAGAAATGGTCAATGAGCGATCCGTGCCTGTACCAGTCATAGTGAAGGTGACGTTCAAGGCCCGATTCTTTGACAAGCACTCCTTCATGGATGTTCGCGCGGTCCTTGAACTGGTCCACCTCCCGAAGCCGGTGGTGGTATCCCTCCTCCCTGCGGCTGACGATGTCAAGGAGATTGAGCGCCGCCGGCTTGAAGTCCAGCTCGACCAGCGAGCCACCACTGCTTGGTTTGAGATAGAAGTCAATAACTCTCGATTCAACAAGGACTTCTGCATGTCCGTCGCAATCAAAATCTTTCTGTTCAATGCGCACCGCGGGTGGGTTTTCAAGCTTATCGAGCGTGGTTTCTGCAAGAAGGAGGTTGTGATAGACGGGA
>DAIUKN010000529.1:0-2697 GCA_036848195.1 Bacteroidota bacterium | reverse complement strand
CGATGGCGGCAATCCGCGGGAATATCATGAATTCCGCTTTTGCCGGATCGGGGATAAATTCCGTCCAGAGGTTCCCCTGAAGGCCGAGGATGTGCGTGGCTTCTTTTGGCGTAAGGCTGTCTGGGATCGGTTCGTAGGAATAGACGGTCCTGAGGGGAAGGAAGCCGCCGATCGCCATCGGTTCGATGGCCGGGTCACCCTGGTAGTAATCAAGATAGCAGTAGTCCGTCGGGGTCATGACAACATCGTGTTCCGCCCGGGCCGCATGAATGCCTCCGGCGGTTCCCCTCCACGACATAACGGTAGCCTCCGGCGCGAGACCCCCTTCGAGAATCTCATCCCAGCCGATGAGTCGGCGGTCCTTCGTCTCCAGGAATTTCTCGATTCTCTTGATAAAGTAGCTCTGCAGCCCGGCTTCATCCTTGAGACTGTCGCTTTTGATTCGGGCCTGGCATTTAGGGCAGCGCTTCCACTCCGTCTTATTCGCCTCGTCCCCACCGATATGAATGTACTTGCCCGGAAAGAGGTCTATGACTTCCGAGAGGATGTTCTCCAGAAATGCGAATGTACTGTCGTTTCCAGCACAATAAATGTCCTTTATGGGCCAGAGACCGCCGGGAGGGACGGTGAAAGGGCCGCCCGTACAGGAGAACTGCGGATAAGCGGTCAGCACGGCAGTCGAGTGGGCCGGCATCTCGATCTCAGGGACAACCGTGATAAAGCGCTCTTCTGCGTACCGGACAATTTCCCGGATCTCATCCTGGGTGTAGAACCCGCCGTACGTGGCCTTCTCGCCGGGGAGCTGTGGTGGACGGTCGCTCCAGTTAATGTCGCGCCGGTCCACTCTCCAGGCGCCCACGCCGGTCAGCTCGGGGTACTTTTTGAGCTGGATCCGCCATCCCTGGTCGTCATTCAAATGCCAGTGGAAGACGTTCAGCTTGTGCATCGCAAGATAGTCGATGAATAGCTTGACAAATTCTTTCGGGAAGAAATGTCGAGAGACGTCAAGCATCATCCCCCGCCATGCGAACCGCGGTTTGTCGGTGATGGTGACGGATGGGATCGACCACTTCACCCGAGCGACCGTTTCGTTCCGGAAGACGTCCGGAGGGAGAAGTTGAAGAAGTGTTTGGCCGGCAAAAAAGAAACCCGGTGTACCGTTGGCCTCAAGGTCTACCGCGTCCTTGGTGACCCGGAGAACATGTCCTTCAGGCCCGAGTTCCTCTTCGCGAATGAAATTGAAAAAGATGTAATCACGCTTCGGAAGATGGGCAGCGTCATGGATCTCCAGGGGAAATCCTGTCGCTGTCCGGAGCCTGCTGGCAATATACTCGACAGCGGGTTTCATCTCCTCGTTGCCGAGGAAGTAGAAAATGCCGGTCTTAGGGGTTATGGTAAACGTTCCTCTCCCGGCCCTCATGCTCAAGGGCTGTGGAATGATCGCAGGGGTTTTCCTTTGGGAAGGGGGGGAGGCAAGCATGCTTGTGGCAAAAGCCATCGTGAGTAGAAAGGTACGACAACCAAGAATGATCCATCTGCTCATTGGTACACTCCTTAAGGATTCGTTGCGCGAGGGCGATCGAGGTTATCCGTACCAAAATACAGGAACATTTGGCGATTCTCAAGAGAAATC
This sequence comes from Bacteroidota bacterium, assembly GCA_036848195.1. GTDB lineage: Bacteria > Bacteroidota > Ignavibacteria > UBA10030 > UBA6906 > DAIUKN01. The sequence continues at coordinate 1,064 of DAIUKN010000529.1, read as the reverse complement.
GAGATTTGCCTGCGAACTCCTTTTGGAGTATATTTCTTTATCTACCATGAATCATTACCAGAACGAAACTCCCGAACAGGCTATGCGCCGCGTTACAGAGGACATCATCCTCCGTTCGATCAAGATGGGTAGGAGAAAGGGGAGGGCCATTCACATCAGCAAGAGCGGGAAGGGGAAAGGTGTGGATGTTGCAACACTGGACCCCCGGACACCCGAAGGGAAGAAGAATCTCGACGCGTTCCTCTCGCCGATACAACGCCATTATACTTTTTCCGGACTTGGCTCCCCGGAGGAGAAGAGCGCCGTTAATTGGCGGCAGCTGAACCTCCCGCCGTTTCGCAAGGTCCTCGTTCTCTTTCAGGTCGCCCTCTCATTCTTCATGAAAGGGACGCCATTCAAGAATAGGTTGTATCGCTGGATGGGGGTCCACGTCGGAAAGAACGTGGAGATCATGCAGATGGCCTGGCTTGATCATTATCGGCCCGAGCTCATCTTTATCGGGGATCAAACGCTGCTCGGCGCTTTCACGCGGGTCACCGTCCACGCTTATGAAGGAATGGGGCGATTCCGGTACGGGCTCGTTGAAATCGGTTCAAACTGCATTATCGGCGCCGGGACCGGAATCGGACCCATCAAGATCGAAGACGGTGTGAGAACGCTGCCGGGTTCGACCCTATCCCCGTATCTCGCAAGGATCAGAGCCGGGTCAGTTGTCGGTTTCGATCCGCCCAACGTCCGCCTCCCCGAAACAGTGCCCGCAGCCGGACCTCCAGCCGAGACGGTGCGTCAATGAGCCCGGGAATCGCTCCTCGATGGGTCGCATGGGCACGGGAAATCCAGGCTCTCAGCCAGACCGGCCTCGCTTTCAGCACGGGCCCGTATGACATTCAGCGCTATACCCGGATGACAGAGATTGCTGCTGAAATCACGGAGTCGCAGACGGGCATTCCCGCAGAGGTGCTTCGTGAAAGCTTCATGCGGCAACCAGGATATGCAACGCCGAAGATTGACGTTCGCGGCGCGGTGGTGCGGGACGGCAGGATCCTTCTGGTCCAGGAAAAGAT
>DAIUKN010000528.1:0-2699 GCA_036848195.1 Bacteroidota bacterium | reverse complement strand
CCTCGTACCGTGCGTTGGTGGTGGCGATCGCGCTGTTAATGCCGATAACCTCGCCGTTCATGTTGACGAGGGCTCCACCGCTGTTCCCGGGGTTGATGGCGGCGTCGGTCTGGATGAAATCCTCGATTCCGTAGTTCGCACGCCCTTCCGTCTGTCTGATGATGTTGATGCTTCGCCCAAGTGCGCTGATGATCCCGGCGGTCACCGTCGAGGTAAGCCCGAGCGGATTCCCGATCGCGAGTACCCACTCTCCTATCTGGACATTCTCGGAGTTCCCGAGAGCGGCAACCGGCAGGTTCTTCGCATCAATCTTCACGACGGCCAGATCGGTTGTCGGATCGGTTCCGACCAGCTTCGCTTTGTATTTCACCTTGTCATTCAGCACGACATCGATGCCGTCCTTGTCGGCCTCGCCCACCACGTGGTTGTTCGTTGCGATGTACCCGTCCGCCGTGATGATGACGCCTGAGCCCATGCCCTGGGAGGGTTCCTCTTCCGGTGGTGCGCCGTCGGGAGAAAAGTATCGGTGAAACCAGTCATCCGGCGTCCTCCGGGTAGACTTCTTTCCTGAGGTTGTCGCCGTGATTGTCACGACCGACGGTGTCACTGATTTTGCAACCTGCGTGAACCCTTCGTTCAGGGCTTTCAGGGCCTGGTTCTGCGTCGCGACGGGCGCCGGTCCGCCAAGTTTAACGTCTCCGTCAGCCCGGGCCAGTCCGACGCTGACGCCGCTGTTGAAATTGGAGACCAGGAGAACACCAAAGATGATTCCGATGGTGATCAACGCAATGGATGTGAGAACCGACTTCTTGGACATAGAACGCTTCCCCCTAAGTATGGATGGAACTACAGTATTGACGCAAAGACCGCCTCCGACTTCAGCGCTTTGAGACCCTCCACGTGAATCTGCAGGTAGCGCTTCAGTGTCGTTCGGATTTCATTCTGCATGACCGGCGTCAGGGCAATGCGCGTGGCGCTGCCGATGTCCGAGAGCTGCTGCATGCGACGGAGCGTATTGACCGAGCCCTGCGAGATCATCTCGAGTCCCCGCCCCCTTGCCGAACAGGCCGGGCAAAACACCCCCCCCTCACTCAGGTTTACAGTTAACTTCTCCGATTGAACGTCATCTGTTGCGCGACCGCAACCCGCGCACCGGCCGAACTCGGGCCGGAAACCAAGGATCTCCAGAAGCCGAACCTCAAATAGATATAACGCATTCATCGCGTTCTTTGTTGCACCATTAATGCTCTCCAGAGAATTCACAAGGAGGTCAAACAACGGATAATTTCGTTCTTCACCATGGGAAACAGCCTGGAGCAACTCGACGATCGCCATAGCCGCCGCCATCCTCTCCAGGTCGTCAGTCAACGACCGAAACGGTCGGACGATGTCACAATGCGAGAGCAGATGAAGATCGCGCGATTCCTTCTTGTACAGAACGGCCGTAACATAGCTCAACGGCTCGATAGCTCCGCCAAACCTGCTTTTCGCGGTTCGGGCCCCCTTTGCGAGGACTGAGAGCCTGCCGAACTCTTTCGTGTACAGCGTCAGAATCTTGCTGGAATCACGGAAGTTCATCCCCCTCAAAATGACCGCGTCCGTTGTGACGATCATCGGGTCGCCCCTTCTCCCACAGTTGACCTCCGCCAGACTTCCTTGAGATCCTCTTCAAAAGGAGGCCGGAGAACCCCCAGCTGTGTAACAATAGCCGTGACCAAATCGTTCGGGGTCACGTCAAAGGCCGGCGAAAACACATCGACGCCGTCCGCCGCTACCCGGGTTCCGCCAAAATGGGTGACTTCCCTTGGATCGCGCTCTTCGATGGGAATGGCGTCGCCAGACCGCGTCTCCAGGTCGATGGTCGAGGCGGGCGCTGAGACGTAAAACGGTACGCTATGCCGGGCAGCAAGGACCGCGAGGGGGTAGGTTCCCACTTTGTTTGCCACATCGCCGTTCGCCGCTATTCGATCGGCTCCAACGATCACGGCGTGGACCATGCCGCGCCGGAGCACCGTCCCGGCCGTGCTGTCGGTAATCAACGTAACAGGGATCCCTTGACGCACCAGCTCCCAGCTTGTGAGTCGTGCCCCCTGTAGAAGAGGACGAGTCTCGTCTGCAAACACTCTGATGACCTTCCCCTGCCGGAAAGCGGTCGCCACGATACTCAGCGCGGTTCCCTCGCCCGCAGTCGCCAGGGCCCCGGCGTTGCAGTGGGTGAGAATCGTTGACCCGGCAGATATGAGTTGCGCTCCCAACTCTCCGATCAACCGGCATGCCTCACGATCTTCACGTTGGCTGGCACGGGCCTCATCGAGAAGGGAGCGACGCAACTGCTGGAGCGTGGTCACCTCGGGATTGTCCGCTGCGCGCCTGATGCGATGCAGGGCGGTGAAGAGATTGACGGCGGTGGGACGTGTTGATGAAAGCTCGTTGATGGCGGTCCGGAGGACCTGAAGACCCGCGACCAGAGAACCGGCGTCACGCGTGGCGAGGCACGCGGCGAATGCTGCGGCGACACCGAGAGCCGGCGCGCCCCGGATCTGCAACCGACGGATCGCTTCTCCCACCACGTGATAATCGTCCGTGGCGACATAGACCTCACGGTGCGGCAGCTGCGTCTGGTCGATGAACCGGACCTTCCCGTCATGCCATTCGACTGTGACCATGGCGGCTCAGTCCAGGTCGAACCGCGAGAGTTC
>DAIUKN010000527.1:0-2701 GCA_036848195.1 Bacteroidota bacterium | reverse complement strand
ACAGCCCGCTGCTGCCGACCCAGCTGACCGCGCAACCACGGAAGGATCTGCACGAACAGAGAACGACGCCGTTGCGGGTCAAAGGGAGCGTACCTCTCTCCTCCAAAGGTTTTCTCTCCTTTGTCTTTCCGGGCGATAAACGCCGCTGCGCGTTCGATAAGATCGAGGGTAAGCTCGTAGCAGGCCCGATCATCGCCGGCCCAGTTGATTACTCCGTGTTGGCCGAGAATGACACCCTTCGCGCTGGGATGGCGCTTGCAGACCTCCTGAAGTTTCAAACCCAGGTCGAACCCGGGCCGCTGCCACGGGAGCCAGATCAGATCATCACCATAGATTTCCCTTGTGAGCGCCTCGGAGTTTTTCGCAGCGGCGAGCGCGATCACCGCGTTCGGGTGCATATGATCGACATGTTTGAACGGGATGAACGCATGAAGCGGCGTATCAATGGACGGCGCTCTCGGATTCAGATTGTAAACGCAGTGAGGATACATCCCCACCATGGCATCTTCGATCTCGGTCTTGGGACCCGTCTTCCCCGACTCCTGATAGAGCGCCTGGAGCGCGTGCAGTTTCTCCTGATACAATGACGAAAAATTGTCTTTGGTGGATGTCCTGAGATCCCCTCCCGAGCCTTTGACCCAGAGCACCTCAACGGACTGGCCCGTCAGGGGGTCGATCTGAACCACCTTTGAAGAGGTGTTTCCACCACCGGTGTTGGTGATCCGCTGATCGTCGCCCAGGAGATTGGACCGGTACACAAGTTTTCCGACCGCGTCGCGGTTCTGTGCCGCGCGATCGTCCCAGAGATTGTTGACAAACCGATATGAAATTGTTCCGCTCACTCACGTGCTCCTTCGGATTGATGATGTATCATCCCCAAGAGACCAGGCAAGCCGATGTCAAAATCGGCGGCCATCTGCATTGCGCAATGCCCAGCAACCATTACCTTTGCCCGCTGCTCCTCCATTCCCTGAGCTGTCGATATGCCTCCTCCCACCCCCCTCCTCGCCGTGGTTCATACGTGACCAGAGGAAAAGACTCTCGAACGACCTTCCGTGCGGATGCGAGGGACGGGCAGTGTCCGAGGGCAATCGCCTGGACGAGAATATTCCCGATGGCGGTGCACTCTGCGGGACCCGCAATGACCCTTCGGCCCAGGGCGTCGGCGGAGAATTGATTCAGCAACAAGTTCTTGCTGCCTCCGCCGACAATATGGAGGGTTGTCAGTTTCCCGCCGGTCACTTCCTCCATTTGTTCAACCGTCAACCGATAGAGCAGTGCAAGGCTCTCCAGAACCGATCGAATGACTTCGCCCGGTGTCGAGGGAGGCCTCTGCCCTGTTTCACGACAAAACTCCCCGATCGCTGAAGGCATGTCATCCGGCCTTCCGAAGCGCGCGTCGGCCGGATCAATCAACGCCTTCATGGGCGGCGCTTCTTCAGCCATACGGACCAGATCCGAGTACGTATACTCCCTGCCTTCGTTTGCCCAGACGCGGCGGCACTCCTGGACGATCCAGAGCCCGATGATGTTCTTCAGGAATCGGATGCTGTGGCCAAAACCGACTTCGTTGGTGAAATTGTACTCCCGGCTCTTCGAGGTGACGATGGGATCGGGAGATTCGATGCCGAGGAGGGACCACGTCCCGGAGCTCAAATACCCCCATCCCGTCCCCTCAGCCGGAACCGCCGCAACCGCCGCTCCGGTGTCATGAGACAATCCCGCCACAACCTGAACACCTCTCAATCCTGCTTCAGCGGCAAGTTGAGGCAAGAGTGGGGCGAGGATAGTACCCGACGGGACGATCTGCGGGAAGATCCCGCCGGGTATTCCTAGCTTTGCCGCCAAGCGTTTCGACCATCCCTTCGTGTTCGGGTTGTAAAGCTGTGTTGTGCTGGCAATGGACTCTTCAGCCCGGGCGATACCTGAAAAGAGATAGTTGAAATAGTCGGCAATATTCAGAAATAGTCCTGCTGCGGCGAGAATCCGCGGCCTTCGCAGGACATCCTCGTGGAGCTGATAGAGCGTATTCAGAGGCATGAACTGGATCCCCGTCTCCGCAAAGATTTCTTCAGCGGAAACATGGGCGAAGACCCGTTCCATCCCACCATCGGTGCGAACATCACGGTAGTGGTAGGGCGCTGTCAACAAAGGCTCGTTTTCCTGCAGGAGGACGTAATCGACACCCCAGGAATCACAACTGATACTTGACACCGGCAGGGAGCGCCGCCCCACGAATCTCATTCCGGTTTTCAGCTCATCAAGAATGCGCAGGACATCCCATCGCTGCGAACCGCAGACGGTCGTCCCGTAGTTTGGGAAGCGGTGAATTTCCTCGATCCAGAGGCGGTCATCCTGAAGCGTACCGAGCATCACGCGGCCGCTCTCTGCACCGAGATCGCAGGCAATATAGTGATACACGCTCATAGTTTGAGCGCTCGCTGCCGGTAGTGTTCGTCGACCCGATGGGCGATACGGTGCACATTCTCCGGGGAGAGAAATTTCGGTCCCCCGACCGCCGCCGCGCCCGTCCAGATCTCTGCGGCTTTCTCCGCCATCAGCATCGCCGCCAGAACAGCTTCAGGAGTACGGCCGGTCGTGATAATCCCATGGTTTTCCAGGAGAATGACCCGGGGAGGGGAGCCATGCAGACGTATGAACGCATCAGTCCTTTTCCGGATCTCCCGCGCCAGGTGAAATC
>DAIUKN010000526.1:0-2706 GCA_036848195.1 Bacteroidota bacterium | reverse complement strand
TGTCCCCCGGCGTGGTTGAGGTGGATCAGTACGGTCTCCGGGCGAAGCGCTCCGAGGTCTCGGAGAACCGCGCCGAGTCCCTTCTGAAAATTGCGATTGACAGTCTCCACGTCATCCCGGCGTTCCGCAGCGTGCACCAGCAAGGCGAGACCCATGTCCCGGGCCGAGCGGACAAGGTTGCCGATACTGTAGACCGTGTATTCTTCTTCCGGTCCGACACCCATCAAATACCCGCGGAGGCCCGGATTCGATGTGCGGACTTGCTCGATATGGGGCCATGTCTGCAGCGTGAGCACGCACCGGACATCGGTTCGCGCGATCGATTGCGCAAGAATCTGGAGTCCCTGATCGTCAACCGCGGGCGGGAATTCGCCGACAGACGTGATCCCGCTTTTCAGGTGGCTATAGTAGGAGGTCAGATAGAGGCTCCGGAGATCATCGTGGGCGGAGGGCTGGAGCAGTTCCGCCGCCGCACGCCTGATGCGTGCATCCCGCGACCAGAGTCCAAAATGCCTCCCCTCGGTCAAGGGACGCAGCAGAAGGCTCTCCGAATGGAAATGGGCATTGACAAAGCTCGGGAGGATCAGTTTCTGTTCCGCGCTGATGATCCTCGCCTCCGGGTGAAGATTCTGGAACGCCACAGAGTCGCCGGCAATGCCTGCTATCCGGCCGTCGCGAACAAGCAGATCGTACCGGCCGCCCCTGTTGGCAGGATCACCCGTCAGGACGTATCCATTGGTGATGATCAGGATATCCTTTTCCACGCCGTCCCTTCTTTCCGGTCTTCCAAAACAATCTTCAGCTTTGCCAGGCCGTCACGGATCTTGTCCGAAAGGGGCCAGAGCTTCTGTGCGCGAGCGTCGTTGCGAAGAGCAATAAGAAGATCCATCAGCTCGCCCTCGACCGCCCCGCCCGAAGAGACGCCCTCAAATGTGATGCCGAGGATTTGTCCGGCATATTCCCGGTAGAATTGATCGATTTCTTCCAGCGATCCCGATATCAGGGGAAGACCACTGCCGAGGGACTGATTCACCTCATGTGCGAGATCAAAGAGAACCGCGATGGCCTGAGGCGTGTTGAAGTCGTCATCCATCGCCGCCAGAAACTCCGCGCGATATCTCGCCAGGTCGGTGACGACGGGAGTCCCGTCAGACCCGGCCGTTCTGATCCTGTCCTGCAGATTCCTGACTGAGTTCGTGAGTTTCTCCAGACCTTTGGCCGCCCCTTCGACGGCGTCGTTGCTGAAATCGAGGGTGCTGCGGTAGTGGCTCTGCAGAACAAAAAAACGAACGACCTGGGGACGCCACCGAGCGAAGGCATCCTTCAGCGTAAGGAAGTTGCCGAGCGACTTCCCCATCTTCCGCCCGTCGACCGTCACCATATTGTTGTGGAGCCAGTACTTGACGAACGGCTTCCCGGTCGCCCCCTCACTCTGTGCGATCTCACATTCGTGATGGGGAAACTGGTTCTCCAATCCTCCACCATGAATATCAAAGCTGTCGCCGAGATACTTCATCGACATCGCGGAGCACTCAATATGCCAGCCGGGGAACCCTTCACCCCACGGACTTGGCCAACGCATGATGTGGCCGGGCTCTGCTTTCTTCCAGAGCGCGAAATCTGCCGGGCGGCGCTTTTCCGATTTTACCTCAACCCGGGCGCCGGCCGAGAGTTCCTCGACTGTTCTTCCCGAGAGCTTCCCGTACCCAACAAACCTTCCAACGTCGAAATAGACCGACCCGTTCGCCTCATAGGCATAGCCCTTGTCCACGAGACGCTGGACGATGCCGATCTGTTCGGTGATGTGTCCCGTCGCGCGGGGTGCAATATCGGGGGGAAGAACGCCAAGCGCACTCATGTCTTCATCATAGCTCCTGGTGTACATCTCCGCGATCTGCATCGGATGAATCCGGTCGATGCGCGACTGCTTTTCGATCTTGTCTTCCCCTTCGTCGGCATCATCACTCAGGTGCCCCACATCCGTGATGTTCTGAACGTACTGAACGTTGTAGCCCCTGTAGCGGAGGTAGCGGACAATCACGTCAAAGGAGACATAACTCTTCGCATGACCGAGGTGTGAATGTCCGTAGACCGTCGGGCCGCAGACGTACATTCCGACCCTGTTATCATGAATCGGGGTGAAGATCTCTTTGGTTCGTGTCAGGGTATTGAAGACCTTGAGTGGCATGATCTCTGGGAAAAATGGATAGAACGCATTCAAACAGGGTTACCGGAGGCCCATCAGCTCACGCGCCCCAGCCAGGCCGGCTTCAGTGATCTCGGCTCCGCTCATCAGCTTTGCCACTTCCCGGACCTGATCGTCCAGGGTCAACTTCTTCATCGATGTGACCGACCGGCCGTTGCGATCGGTCTTGTAGACCATATAATGTGTGTCAGCAAGGCCGGCAATCTGAGGGAGATGCGTAATGGCGACGACCTGATGGAAGTCCGACAGGTTCTTGAGACTGCGTCCGACCGCCTGCGCAATGCGCCCGCTGACGCCGACATCGATTTCGTCGAAGATCAGGACCGGCAACCGGTCCGATTTCGCGAGAATGCTTTTCAAGGCAAGCATCACACGGGATACTTCACCGCCGGATGCCACTTTTGCGAGCGGGCGCTCTTCCTCCCCAAGGTTTGTGGAGAGGAAAAACTCCACAACGTCAAACCCCCTGGCATTCAGGCTCACGGTTCTCCGGCCTGATC
>DAIUKN010000525.1:0-2709 GCA_036848195.1 Bacteroidota bacterium | reverse complement strand
CTGACTTCTACGCGGCACTCTGGGCGACGTTACTTCGTGGTGAGATCTGGTCAGGACAAATCACCAACCGACGGAAGGACGGAACGCTCTACCAGGAGGAGATGGTGATCTCCCCCGTGCGCGACAGCACCGGTGCGGTCGTGCACTATGTTGCCATTAAGCGCGACGTCACGCATGACCGGGAGCTTGCGCACCGCCTCCATCAAACACAAAGAGCTGCAACGCTGACGCAATTGGCCGGCGGAATGGCGCATGATCTTAACAATCTCCTGGGCGTCATAGAGGCTTCGTTTTTCCAGCTCAGGAGGGGAATCTCGGACGGCGCCCTTCAGGGGTACATCACGCTCGGGGAAGGCGCCGTGCGGCGCGGGATGCTGGCGGCAAAAAGGCTTGCGGCGTTTGCACGTGCCGAGGAAGGCGGACCGGTACCGCTCACCCCGGCTCAGCTCATCGAAGACCTGGTTGATGCGCTGAAGAGGAGCATTGAAAAAACCGTCTCCATCGAGACAGAGGTGGAGCCCCATCTCCCGCAGGTGCTCGGGAGCCCGGGAATGCTGCTCCAGAGTCTGCTCACCATATGCATCAATGCGCGTGATGCGATCGGTGCTCCGTCATCCCCGCATCGCTCCGGAAAGATCCGGATCACCGCATTCCTGGCCGACGGCAGAGACGTGCATGCGCTCTTCCCCGAGGCGGAAGCGAGGACGTACGTCCGGTTATCGGTAGCTGACAACGGTGTGGGCATGTCCGAGACAGATCGCCAACGCATCGCCGGGACCCTTACCGTGTCGCTGGACCGCGAAGAGGGGCGAGGGCTCGGACTCGCAGCGGTTGGTGAGGTTGTCAGAAGCCATCGCGGGTTCTTGCACGTCGAGAGTGAGCTGGGAAAGGGGACGACGTTCTCGATATTCCTCCCGGCACTCCATCTCGAGGCGCAGGAACCGACCAAGGCCGATGTGGTGAAGGCCCCGGAGGGTTCTGAGACGATCCTGCTCATTGAAGACGAAGAGCCTCTACGGCTCTTCCTCGAAGCGGCCTTCGTAGCGCATGGCTACGAAGTGAAGAGTGCGGGAGATGGCTTTGAGGGTCTGGCACTGTACGAGCAGTACCGGCACGGCATCGGTGTGGTGATCACCGATATGGGACTTCCCAAACTCTCTGGCCAGGATGTGCTGAGGAAAATCCGCGGGATGGATCCCAAGGCAAAGGTCATCTTGATGAGCGGATATGTGGACCCGGATCTCCAGTCCAAACTCTACGTTCTGGGGGCAAAAGCGTTTATCCCCAAGCCTTTCCGGCCGGATGAAGTCCTCGCCAAGATCCGGGAAATACTGGATTTGCCTGGCTAGTGTCTCGACTCCGAAGTTCCTTGAATAATCGGGGAGTCAGAAAATAGCCAAAGCGAAGAACTTCTGGCAGTTATCCACCCTCGACATAATCAAGGTATTTCTGAGACTCGACACCAGGACACCCGGACGAAAGTCCGGGGCAAGTGAGCGGGATGTTATTTCCTGAGGAGCCCGATCTTCTCGCGCGGGATGGGAAGGAAGCCGATTTTCTCCATCGCCGCCGCTGAAACGCGGAAATCTCCTTTCTCCGGACCTTCAACCCCCGGATTTCCCTGGACCAGGATATTCCCCTTGAAAAGGGAAGGGACGCGGGGGTCGCTCCACGCCAGCGCCTCGTACCCCTCCTGGAGATCGATATTCAGGTAGTACGGATCCCATCCCTTCTCCCCATCCTTGCGCCGGCGGAGGATCACCGGATCGGCAATCAGGTTGTCCTTGACCGTCACAATCGAAAAATCAAAGGCCTGGTAGTCGTAGACATCCATCCACCGTCCTCCATAGGAGATATTCCTGACAATCCGGTTGTTCTTCGGCACTGCGGGTTCCCCGTCGTACATCCGGAGCAGATCCGGGTACCGTGTGCTGTACGGCGGCTTGTCGTAGTGCACCTCTTCCATTTTTCGGGCAAGCTCACGGTGTGATGGGTCAAAGTAGTAGGACGCCCAGCCGAGACCACGCGCGTCCATATGTACGGACGGAGAGCATTCAACATAGATGTTGTTTTCGACCACGTTGTCGCGTCCCCCGCCGATGAGTGTTGCCCGTCCGGCGCGATAGAAGAGGTTTCCGAACACCGTGAAGCCGCACGACCAGTCGTCGAGATAGACGGCCATCACGCCATGAAGGCCCGGTCCCTGCAGATCGTGAAAATAGTTGTAGCGGATGATGTTTCCCCTCCAGGTCCAGTCGCGGCCGGTATGGATAGCTCCCGCATCTCCCGTCTCCTGCATCAGGTGGTGGAACTCGTTGTATTCGATCAGGTGATCGTTTCCCTTGATGTAGACCCCTTCGAACGGCGAATCGTGGATCAGGTTGTTGGCTATTCGTTGTCCAACGCCGTCCATCACGATCGCGTACGGTCCACTCTGGAGCCAGGTGCTGTAATGGTGGATGTGGTTATTGACTGCCGTGTGGTTTCCTGGGACGAGGGTTTGCCTGTCGCCACCCTTGAGCAGGATACCCCCCAGGCCCACGTGATGGATCTCGCTCGATGACACGTTGTTGTGTGCGCCTCCGTCGATCGTGACCGCTTCGCATCCAAGCGAATGAAAGAGGCAGCGATCGACGGCAACGTCGTGGCTCTCCGCGACATCGATCCCGCCACCGACGTGTGCGCGTTGCCGTATTCCAGCGGCACGTC
>DAIUKN010000524.1:0-2714 GCA_036848195.1 Bacteroidota bacterium | reverse complement strand
GTTCCGTGGGTCGACGACCAGGGCGAGATCCACATCAACCGCGGGTTCAGAATCCAGATGAACAGCGCGATTGGCCCCTACAAAGGCGGTCTCCGCTTCCACCCATCGGTGACGCTTGGTATCCTGAAATTCCTCGCCTTCGAGCAGGTCTTCAAGAACAGCCTCACCTCCCTCCCGATGGGGGGTGGCAAAGGGGGCTCAGATTTCGACCCGAAAGGGAAGAGCGACAATGAGGTAATGCGTTTTTGCCAGAGCTTCATGACGGAGCTGTTCCGCCACATCGGCCCGAATACTGACGTCCCCGCCGGCGACATTGGAGTCGGAGCGAGAGAGATCGGATATCTCTTCGGACAGTACAAACGCCTTACGCGTGAGTTCTCCGGCGTGCTGACCGGCAAGGGACTCAATTGGGGAGGATCCCTGATTCGTCCCGAGGCAACCGGATACGGGGTCGTCTACTTCGCCGAAGAGATGCTCAAGACCAAAGGGATGAGCTTTGGCGGCAAGACCGTTGCAGTCTCTGGGTTTGGCAACGTCGCCTGGGGCGCGGTTGAGAAGGTCACCGAACTGGGCGGCACTGTTGTGACGCTCTCCGGCCCGGATGGTTTCGTCCACGACAAGGACGGCATCAAGGGCGAGAAGATTCAGTATATGCTTGAAATGCGCTCCAGCGCCCGCGATCGAGTCCAGGACTTCGCCGACAAATTCAAGGTCACCTTCTACGCCGGTAAGCGTCCCTGGTCGGTGAAAGCGGACGTCGCTCTGCCGTGCGCCACGCAAAATGAGCTCGATGAAAACGACGCCCGTGAGCTGGTGAAAAACGGTTGTCTCTGCGTCACGGAAGGAGCCAACATGCCGACAACTCTTGGCGGCGTGAAAGTGTTCCAGGATGCCGGCATCCTCTATTCTCCCGGCAAAGCCTCCAATGCCGGTGGGGTCGCCACGTCGGGCCTCGAGATGAGCCAGAACAGCATGCGTCTCCCCTGGCCGAAGGCGGAAGTGGACCAGCGGCTGCACGAAATCATGAAGAGCATCCACAAAGCATGCGTTGAAACTGCTGCGAAGTACGGCACGCCGGGAAACTATGTGAACGGCGCAAACATCGCCGGGTTCTTGAAAGTTGCCGACGCCATGATGGATCAAGGCCTCGTGTAAACCTCTCCTCGCGCGGGCCCGCCTCACGTCCCGGGGGCCCGCGCATGCTTCCTCCCTTGCGCGACAAAAGCATTTCTCGTACTTTGTTCTGCCTATGAACATTTTCGACCGCCTGAATATCGAGGACATCGAGAGGAGCCGCTTCAGGGATTTCCAGAAGCTGATGCGCTTCAAAATCAGGGACATCCTCCTTGTCTCCAGCTTCTACGATCAGTACCTCTTCGAAGAGGACGGACGGCTCTACGAGTTGATCCGCCAGGAATTCGAGGTTCTCAACCTGAGCCATGCACCGGAAATCACGCATGTCACAAGCGGCGCCGAGGCTCTGGATCTTATAGCATCCGGTGAGCAGTTCGACCTCGTCATCACGACGCTCCATATCGAGGACATGCATGTCATTCAGCTGGCGCGCAAACTTCGGGAGCGGAAGGGCGCCATCCCGATCGTGCTCCTCGCGTATGACAACCGCGAGCGGAAAGAGCTCGTCACGAACTACGACACCTCGGTCTTCGACCGGATCTTCATCTGGCAGAGTGACTATCGCCTCCTGATCGCCATTATCAAGTACGTTGAAGATCGTCTCAACGTGGAAAGCGACACGGGCAACGCCGGCGTCCAGGTGATCATCCTCGTCGAAGATGACGTCAAGTTCTACTCGACCTACCTTCCGCTGATCTACACTGAAATCCTCAACCAGTCACGACGGCTGATTTCCGAGGGAGTCAACCTTACCCACCGGCTTCTCCGGATGCGGGCCAGGCCCAAGATTCTTCTCTGCACCACGTACGAAGAAGCGTGGGCGTACTACGAAAAGTACGAGGAATTTATCCTCGGGATTATTTCGGATATCAACTTCAAACGAGGAGGGATAAAGGACCCTGAAGGCGGCTTCACATTTGCGCGAACAGTGCGGAGTCGCCATGAAGACATCCCCATCCTTCTGCAATCCAGCAACCGGGATCATGCGGATCAGGCTCGCGGGATCGGCGTCGCCTTCCTCTGGAAGAATTCTCCCAGACTCCTGCATGATCTGCGCGATTTCATGCTGAACAATTTCGGTTTCGGGGATTTCGTCTTCCGGGCGCCGGACGGCGGCGAGGCGGGCCGGGCCAACAACCTCAGCTCCCTGTCGGACCTTCTCCACGTGGTCCCGGACGAGACAATCCTCCACCACGCCCGGCGGAATCATTTCTCGAACTGGCTCAAAGCTCGAACGGAGTTCTGGCTGGCCCATCGCCTCCGACCCCGCAAAGTGTCGGATTTCGCTTCTGTCGCCGATCTGCGACAGGAGCTGATCGCCTCCCTCCGACTCTATCAGGAAGTCCGCCAGCGAGGAGTCATTACCGACTTCGCGAAGGAGACGTTCGACCCGAAGAACAGCTTTGCGCGCATCGGCGCCGGGTCACTGGGCGGAAAGGCCCGCGGCCTCGGGTTCATCAACACCCTCATCAACACCTATAACATTCACAACCGCTTCCCGGGGGTGGAGATTTCTGTCCCGTCTGCCGTGGTCATCGCCACCGACGTCTTCGACCGATTCATGGAGGATAACCACCTTG
>DAIUKN010000523.1:0-2721 GCA_036848195.1 Bacteroidota bacterium | reverse complement strand
CGACATCGGACGTACACAGGATGTCGCCGTTGACATCAGGGGCGGCAAATATACCTCCGTGAGCGGACGGATTCTGACGTCAGAAAAGGTCCAGGACCACAACACCTTTGACAACCCCGATCATGTGAAACCGGCGGATTTCAAGGGAGCACGGCTGGATGGCTCGAGCTTGCACGTGCAGCTTCCGCCCTGCTCGGTCGTGGTGCTGACACTCCGTTGATGGCTCTCGAATAACGCCAACGCACCGTGGATGACTTGTGATGGACGCATTCCAGCGCATGACAGGCAGGCTCAAAGGCGAGCGGGTGGATCGTCCACCCAACTTTGACATCTTCATGACGTTTGCAGCCCATTACATCGGAGCGCCCCTCAGCAGGTACTATCTGGACCATCGCGTACTGGTGGCGGCAAATTCCGCGATGGTCAGGGAGTTCAATGTCGATATCCTTCAGGCGATCTCTGATCCTTATCGCGAGACCGCTGATTTTGGTGCCGAGATCACGTTCCCGTCCGACGGCTTGCCGGTATGCAGAAACCCTCTCCTGAGAGATGAAGCGGATCTTCGAAGGTTGCGTAAGCCGGATCCCTCCACGGCACCGCGCATGCTGGACCGGCTTGAGGCCATACGCCTCATGCGTAGAGAGGGTGGAGGACGAATTCCCGTGATGGGCTGGGTTGAAGGAGCTCTTGCGCAGGCCGGCGATTTGCGAGGGGCGTCTCCTGTTCTGCTGGATATGGTGGACCGGCCCGGATGGCTGCAGGAATTGCTCGAGGTGTGTGTGGAGGTTGAGATCGAGTTCGCGCGGGCCCAGATTGAGGCGGGTGCTGATCTGATCGGTCTGGGTGATGCGATTGCATCCCAGATTTCACCTGCCATGTACCGCCTATTTGCGCTCCCGTATGAGAAGCGGGTCTTTGATGCCGTTCACGCCATGGGGGGACTCGCGCGCCTGCACATTTGCGGCAACACCTCCCGGCTGTTGCCTGACATGGTTACGAGCGGTGCGGACATCATCGACCTTGATTGGATGGTGGATTGGAGAACGGCCTGTGAGACATTTGGATCCCGGGTTGCGCTGTGCGGAAATGTCGATCCCGTCTCGGTGATGTTGCGGGCGAGTCCGGAGAGGGTTTATGAATGTGTGCGCGACTGCCTGCAAGTCGGGGGTGACCGCAGCTTCAGCGCGGTGGGCTGCGAAATCCCCGACGGAACGCCGGCGGACAATTTGCGGGCCCAGGTCCGGGCCCTTCGTGAATACTAACCACAACCGTGCATTGAGCCCATGACCAACGACACGACACTCGAAAGATCCTACCAGCAAGCCCGCGAGCGGTACGCAGAAATGGGTGTTGATACCGATCGGGCGCTTGCCACGCTCGCACAGATTTCCATAGCCCTTCAATGCTGGCAGGGAGACGACGTCATCGGATTCGAACGTATAGGGAGCGCGACAAGCTCCGGCGGCATTCAGGCTACCGGCAGTTTTCCGGGTCGCGCACGCACCATACCGGAACTCCAGGCCGACATCGCCAAAGCCGCCTCACTCCTCCCCGGGAAACATCGGGTGAATCTGCATGCCATGTACGGCAATTTCGGGGGAAAGGCCGTCGACCGCGATCAGATCCTGCCTGAGCACTACCGGCCTTGGCTCGACTGGGCCGGGACATCCGGCCTGAACCTGGATTTCAACGCCACCTGCTTTGCACATCCCATGGCGGATTCCGGATTCACGTTGAGTCACCGCGATCCCGCCATTCGTCGCTTCTGGATCGAGCATGTGCATCGATGCCGGTCGATCAGCGCCTTCATCGGGAAGACGCAGGGCTCTCCCTGCGTGCACAATCTCTGGATTCCTGACGGCTCGAAAGACACGACCGTCAGTCGTTACGAGCATCGGATGATTCTCAAAGAATCGCTGGATGAGATCTTCGGCACCCGGTTCGAACCCGGGCAGATGAAGGATGCAGTCGAAAGCAAACTCTTCGGAATCGGGAGTGAGGCCTTTGTTGTCGGCTCGCACGAGTTCTACCTGGGATACGCCATTGCCCGCGGCGTAATGCCGTGCATCGACATGGGCCATTTTCACCCGACAGAATCAGTGGCCGATAAGATCTCTTCGCTTCTCCTGTTTTGCCCGGAGGTCCTTCTTCACGTCAGCCGCGGTGTTCGATGGGACAGCGATCATGTTGTGATACTGAATGATGATCTTCGTTCGCTTGCAGAAGAGATCGTCCGGAGCGGACAGCTGTCGCGGGTTAACTTTGCGCTCGACTTTTTCGATGCGAGCATCAACCGGGTCGGCGCGTGGGTGATCGGCGCACGTGCCACTCAGAAAAGTCTGTTGCTTGCGCTTCTGGAACCGACCGAACGGCTGAAGTTGCATGAAAAGCAGGACAATAATTTCGCCCGGCTGGCTCTTCTCGAAGAAGCGAAGACTCTTCCGGCGGGCCCGGTATGGGACTTCTTTTGCGTGTCGGCGGGCGTCCCGCCCGGGGAGCGGTGGATCGATGATGTCCTTGCGTACGAGCGGGAAATTCTGAGAAAACGAATGTAGCGCGAGATTGAGCTCGCCCCTGCGCGCAGAGAAAGGCACGGACTGAAGTCGGCGGTACAGGGCGGACGTTGTGCCGCGAGCTTTTGTTCGTGCTTCCTGAGGACGCGGACGAGAGTCCGCGGCAGAGCGTGGGGACACCCTGTTCGCACTCTGCCGACCTTCGTGC
>DAIUKN010000522.1:0-2724 GCA_036848195.1 Bacteroidota bacterium | reverse complement strand
ACGAGTACATAGGCCTGCACGGCGGCAGACTGTTCCGACTTTGCCTTAAACTTTGCGGCACCCGCGAAAACGCCGAGGATCTGTACCAGGACACATGGATGGCCGCATTCGGAGCATACGCGATGGGGCTTTGCACATGAAGGATTTGCCAGATCCAACCGAACGCCCCCACTGCGTCGGGCAGCACCCCGTCAAAGGCATTGTGGAGCACGATCATGCCGATCGCGACAAGAGTGAGTGCCCAGCGCGGAAGGAAGATCAATCCTGACAAGAATACCATCGACCAGCCGATCGCCCAGATGACCTGGCCGAAGGCAAACGAGTAGTCGAAATTGAAAAGCCACCCAAACCGCACGACGGTCAGTTCGAGGAGGATGAGCCACAAGCCGCGAGTGACGAGGAATCGAGAGAGATCGGCGCGGGTCTTCCCTCTGCCGAGCGAAAGGAAGGCACCGGTCCCCGCGAGAAAGACGAAGGTCGGCGCGCAGTGGTGAGTGATCCACCGGGTGATGAAGAGAATCGGGGTCGTGTACTGGAGGTCAAGCGGGTCGAACCGTGCATAGTGGAAGAAATCGCGCGTATGGTCAAGTGCCATGACAACCATCGCAATCCCGCGGAGCAAATCTACGGAGTTCAGCCGGGCCGGCCTGGTGTCAGCCATGAAACCTCCTGCAATGGGAAAGAACAGTGGTCGAGAATATGAAAAATCGGGGGCAAACAAGCAAGCAGATGGGTTGTAACTTCCCCTTTTTCATCGTAAGATTCTCCATCCAGGCCCGGAGGTACAGGATGGTTTCAATCGCGTTCTGTTTCTGGTGGATCGTTGCGCTCTCGTCCACCGGTGGTGAGGCCGGCGGCCCGGAATTCTCTGACGTGTTTCTCGCGGGGAAGGACGGATTCAAATCCATCCGCATACCCTCCGTCATCGTGACTCAACGGGGGTCCATCCTTGCTTTTGCTGAAGGCCGGACCGACAACGCTGATCAGGCGAAAAACAGAATTGTTGTCAAACGGAGCAATGATGGCGGACGGTCGTGGGGAAAGATCGCCGTCATCGCGGAGGATGGGGATCGCTCGCTGAACAATCCTTGCGTCGTTGCGGACCGCGGCAGCGGACGCCTCTTTATGATGTACCAGTCCTACCCGGCAGGCATCAAGGAAGGAGGCAGAGAGATCCAGACCGGATACGACGGAGATTCGATTGTGCGCAACATTCTCATCACCAGCGAGGACGACGGGTACACCTGGTCTACGCCCCGTGATCTGACGCGGGAGGTGAAGCGCCCCGCAAAAGTCACGACGATAGCCGGCGGGCCGGGAATTGGTATCCAGGCGCGGCACGGCACACACGCAGGCAGGCTGCTCTTCCCTTTCAACGAGGGACCTTTCGGTCAGTGGAACATCTATTCGGTCTTCAGTGACGATACAGGAAAGACATGGAGGATGGGGAGTGTTGCACCTCGTGCGCTGATCCAGGACTCAAAAGGCGATACGGTGAGCACTGTGAATGAAGCCCAGTTCGTCGAGTTGAAAGACGGCCTGATCCGGTTCAACGCCCGCCGCTGGGGTGGGAGATCTCTCCGGAAAACCTGTACGAGTAGCGACGGTGGGGAAACCTGGTCAAGCATCGACGATGTCCCGGAGTTGCAGGATCCGGGCTGCATGGCGTCGATATTTCGCCTTTCCGATCCGGCCGACGGTCTGAAGAGCCGGATCCTCTTCTCCGGCCCCCAGAGCATCAAGAGGGAGAACGGAACAATCTTTCTCAGTTACGATGAGGGGAGGTCCTGGCCTGTTCAACGAGTCCTCTTCAAGGGGAGCTTTGCCTATTCCGTTCTGACGGCGCTCCCTGACGGCACGATCGGCTGCCTGTTTGAAACAGATGAGTACGCGCGAATCGTTTTTGGCACGTGCACGCTGGAGTGGCTGACCAACGGGAAGGATCGAGGTTTGCAGGAGTGACATCACCCTTCCCCTGCCATCGCCTCGAAGGTCGCAGGTGCCCCCGGCTCATCCCTTGACTCCCAGAGGCCTTCTGGTTAGGTTGGAGGTGCGCTGGAGAATGGGAAGGTCAATCCGGACAATCTGGAGATGAGATGAAAAACCGTGTCATCATATCGCTGGTGGTATTTCTCGCGGCACTCAGCTTGGCGGGCTGCTTCCCCGGGAGCGGAAGCACGACCAAAGAGGATCCTGCCGGATTCTTTACAGGGATCTGGCACGGGTGGATAGCCCCGGTATCGCTTGTTGTTGGCCTTTTTGATCACACGATCAGGATCTACGAGCCAAACAATGCGGGCTGGTGGTATGATCTCGGATTCTACATCGCGATCATCGCGGGCTTTGGAGGGATCGCCTTCACGAGGAGGAAGAAGCGACCTCAGTCCAGCTAAGCGACGTGACAGTCACTTAAGTGACTGTCACTCAGGTGAGCGTCACCTTCCAGGGTAACATAGTGCAAGCCTCCAGGTTGACATAATTCGGCCCCGTTCTGGTCGGGGCCGGGGTGGAGAGTCGTGGACGATGCAGGGATTGTTAGAGGGGAGTCTCGATGAGAATTCGGCGTTGGGACTCCCCTCTCTTGTTAGCGTGGTTCCCGCTTCTCTTCCCGCTTCTCTTCCCGCTTCGGGTTGGAGGGGCGTGGCGGGGGCGGCTCTGATCGAGTTGACGGCGCCGGAGACGGCCGCGGAGGGCGTCTGGGCCGACCCGGCGCTCTCCGCGCGC
>DAIUKN010000521.1:0-2726 GCA_036848195.1 Bacteroidota bacterium | reverse complement strand
GCTTTTTCTTCCGCTGCCGCTTTCTTCCTCTTTCCCCTCCATGCCCATGCTGAGATGAGAATGCTCACCTCGAAGAGCAGGAGCAGAGGGATGGCGAGGAGGACCTGGCTCACCGGGTCAGTCCCCGGAGTCAGAACGGCGGCGAGAATGAAAATGGCCACGATCGAATGCCGCCGGTATTTCCGCATGAACGCCGGAGTGAGAATACCGAGCTTCGAGAGGAACCACGAGACCATCGGGAGTTCGAAGACCACGCCCGCCGCCAGCACCACGCTGACGATGAAGCTCATGTATTCGTTGATTGCAATGTTGTTCTGGATGTCCGGCGACCCAAACCCGGCAAAGAACTGCAGCGCGGCCGGCAACATCACGAAATACGCGAACGAGATGCCCGACAGGAAACAGACAGAGGAAAAGACCACGATCGATTTTATGTATCTCCGTTCTTTCGGCATCAACCCCGGGGCGATGAAGGCCCAGAGCTGGTACAGAATGTTGGGGATGCTCAGGATGATGCCCCCGATGATGGCCACCTGCATATAGAGAAAGAGCTGTCCGAACGGCTTCAGGTTCTGGAGTCGGATCGGCTGCTGGCCAGGTGCGAGGTTGCGATTCAGCTCGGTGATGGGGTGCAGCATGACCGCGTTCATCACCCAGTCGATGAAGATCCAGCAGACAATCATCCCGATGACGATCCCGATCAGCGCCTTCACGATGCGCCAGCGGAGTTCCTCCAGATGGTCGAAGAACGACATTTCTGCCCCGAGCGGTTCCTCCGGTTCTGTTCCGGGGATTTGGGCGTCTTCAGTCATTTGAATGCGTTGCCTTCATAGGAAATTCCGATCGTAAAGGCGTACAGAGAGGACTTCGTATCGCCGAGCCAGCCGTAGGCGTCTCTCAGTTTGATGACCGCATAATCTGCGCGGATAGCCAGCGGAACGGACAAGCCGAGCTTGTGCATGGGGAGGTGCACGCCCGCGCCGTAGCGCACTTTCGGCTCGGCGGCGTTGCCGTAGATCCAATCGATGTTGCTCAGAAACCATCCCGCGCGAAGCGCCAGGATTTCAAAGCCCCAGAGTTCGACTCCCCATCCGTAGTAATCCCGTTCACCATTCGCATAGTACCGGGTATTCAGGATGTTGCGGTACTCGCCGGTCGCCGTAAGCCGGCAGGGCGTGAGGCCGTTTTCCGTTGCCGGCAGGAGCGCGACGGAGTACGAGACTCCCAGGCGCAGAAACCGGGCTGGCTGCTCGGAGGCGGTCGGATTCCCGCTCTCTGCGGAGAGAACGGCATTTGATCCGAAATTCTGGAGCGAGGCTCCCACACCCAGGTCATGGCTCAACGGGCCGGTGGCGAGAGAGAGCGTATACAGTACGCCCAGATCGACCATAACGGCCCAGGAAGTGGAGTTTTTTGTAATTCCATCGCTCCCCTCCACGGCGGCCGGCATATCGACATACTGGAAACCTTTTACCGAAACTCCAACATCGAATCCGGTGAAAGGCGTGAACGCGCCCGCGATACCCAGCGTATGGTCGTACGGACTGGCCTTGCCAACTCCAAGGGGGTTTGCCGCCGTTGCCACCGTCAGTTCTCCGTAGCTCAGTCTATTATAGAACGCGCCGAAGACCGCGATCGGGGTTTGTACCGCGGTCTGGATTGAGGAATACCGAAAATCCGAAAGATAGGAGATCCAGTCCATCGAGCGTTGTGAGTAGGTTGCATGAATACCCTCGATGCCAGCGATCCCTGCGGGATTGGCGAACATGGTCGCCAGGTCGCCGCGCATGCCGACGAATGATTCGCCGAGGGCAATCGTCCGTCCATCGACGGGTGTGGTAAGCGAGTTGAGCTGGGCGATGGCCCCGGAGGATGGAATCAGGAGAACGGCGAGCAGACGTCCCACGATGCACAAACGGAAGGTTCCGGCACTGGCTGTGCGCATGATCGCTCCGCTAGCTGACCAGTTCGGGATAGAGCGGGAATCGGGCGCAGAGTGCTTCGACCCGTTTTGCCACAGAAGCGTAGACGTCGGCCTTCCCTCTGTGCGATACGACCTCGTCGATCAGCCCGCCGATGAACTCCATCTCCGGCTCTTTCATCCCTCGCGTTGTGAGAGCCGGAGTCCCGATCCGGATGCCGCTCGTGATCAGCGGGCTCTTGTCATCGAAGGGGACGGCGTTCTTATTCACGGTGATTCCGGCCTCGTCGAGCGCCTCCTGTGCTTCTTTGCCCGTCACGTTCTTACCCCGGAGGTCGACCAGCATCAGGTGGTTGTCCGTGCCGGCGGAAATAACCGAAAACCCGCGTGCCACCAGGGTCGACGCGAGCCTCTGTGCGTTTGCGATGACCTGCCGCCCATAGACTTCGAACGCTGGTGTGAGAGCCTCCCGGAACGCGACCGCCTTCCCTGCGATGACATGCATCAACGGACCACCCTGGATGCCGGGGATGACCATCGAATCGAGAAGTTCAGACATCCTTTTGGTCCTTCCCGACTTAGGGGCCACCAGTCCGAACGGATTGTCGAAATCTTTCCCCAGAAGGATCAGTCCGCCCCGCGGGCCGCGAAGTGTCTTATGTGTGGTGGAGGTGACAACGTGGCAATGCGGGATCGGATCGTTGAGAAGCTTTTTCGCGATCAGGCCGGCGGGGTGGGCGATATCGGCAAAGAGAAACGCGCCGACCTTGTCGGCGATTTCACGGAATGCCAGGTAGTCGATGTT
>DAIUKN010000520.1:0-2726 GCA_036848195.1 Bacteroidota bacterium | reverse complement strand
GCGCCTGGATCGACCTGCTGGGCAGCGCCGGCAAGGCGGCATAGGAGACCCATGGTTTCACGTCGTGCGTTTGTCAAATCGGCGCTGGCGCTCGGAGCTTTCACCATCGTCCCCCGGCACGTCCTGGGTGGCCCCGGCTACAGACCACCCAGCGATCAACTCACGAAAGCAGTGATCGGCATAGGAGGGATGGGCCGCTGGCACCTCGGGAACACCGGAGCTCGCCTCCTGGCCGTCTGCGATGTTGATGAAGACCATCTGAACGATGGAATGCGGATCGGGGGGCCGGGTGTCAAGGGGTACAAGGATTTCCGCGAACTGCTCGAGAGAAGCGACATCGATATCATCCACATCGCCACGCCTCCGCACTGGCACGCGCTTATTGCGATTGCTGCTGCCAAGGCCGGCAAGGACATCTGGTGTGAAAAGCCGATGACCCGGACCATCGCTGAAGGGGAAAAGGTGGTTGAAGCGGTGAGAATGTACGGGCGGATGTTTCGTGTCAACACCTGGTTTCGATTCGGCGGCGACATGCTCTATGGAAGCGGCGGGACCGCGAGAGACTTCAGGAAACTCGTACAGAGCGGACTACTGGGCTGGCCGCTGACCGTGACGATAGGTGCAGCGACGGGGTTCGAGTGGAAATTCTACTGGTCGGGGAAGACCGACCTTTCACCGCAATGGATTCCCCCGCAGCTGGACTATGATTTCTGGCTCGGCCCTGCACCCTACAAGCCGTACCACCCGCATCGGGTCCACGCGACGTTTAGAGGGTACTGGGATTACGACGGCGGCGGATTGGGGGACATGGGGCAACACTACCTGGATTCCGTCCAGTACATCCTGGGCAAAGACGAAGAGAGCCCCGTGGAGGTTGTCGCTGACGCCCCGGCACAGCACCCCGAAGCGGCCGGCTCTTTCCGGCGCATCTCTCTCTCCTACGCCGACGGTTGCCGGATCGTGCTCGAAGGAGAACGCCTGCAGGATGAGATTCCTTTCATCGAAGGTCCCCGCGAGAAATTGTTCAAGGGGTTTCGGTCTACGATCCCGAATCTGAAAGAGAAGCTCGCTTCGCTTCCGGAGCCTGACATGCAGAGGACGGACTTTTCCGAAACGGTTCGGACACGGAAGAAGTTCGCGCTGAACGAGTTGAATGGCCATAGGTCGGCCACGCTTGTGAATCTATCCAAGATCGCATGGCAGCTGGGGCGCCGTGTCCAGGTCGATCCACTCACCCAGCGCTGTGGAAATGATGAAGCGGCCAATCGCCTGATTGATTCTCCAATGCGCGCTCCATGGCACCTGTAGAGGATGAAGGAATATCCATGAGAAGAAATGGAACGATCGTGCTGCTTATGGCCGCGGCATTGCTCCTCTGCGGTTGCGCTTCCTCGAAGCCTCCGTCCGCCGCGGTCCATGACTTCACGATGGAAGAGCTCCTTGGCAGGATGCCACCAGGCGACTCACTTGAAGCCCGCTTGATCTATTCCTCCATGATCCGGATGGGGCAGGATGGCGTTTCGGAGATCTGCAAGAATCTCGGGGTGCAGGGCCTGGAGCGTACTGTCCGGGCAGAGTACGCACTGCAGGGACTGGCGCTGCATGTCGCCCGGACTGGTAGGGAAGAAGAGCGCACCATGGTTGTCTCCGCGCTGGGAAAAGAACTTGAAAGTCACCCGGCATTCGAAAAGGCGTCATTTTTGATCGCCCGCCTGCAGATTGCCGGAAGGGGCGAATCGATCCCCCTTCTGTCCCGATATCTCGCGGACGAGCGACTCTGTGAGCCGGCGGCGCAAGCGATGATGGCGATCCGGGAGGGTGCGGAAAGGGGTTTCTTGACGGCATTGCCTGTAGCAAAGGGGCGCTGTCGCATCACGGTGATTACGTGCCTCGGCGCACTACGCAACCGGGACGCGGTTGAATTTCTCCTCAACGATGCGTCAGCTGATGATCCCGGCATCCGGATGGCTTCACGCTTCGCGCTGGCAAATATCGGGGATCCGCGTGCCGAACAGGTTCTGACGACACGCACAATACGGGAGCCGGATAAGGATGAAGCAACTTCAAACGCCCTCCTGTTTGCCCGCCGCCAGCTTCAAGCCGGCAACGCCGCGAAAGCGATCAGTATCTGCAACGACGTCTATGCAAGTCGCGGATATACCGGCGAGAGCCATTTCCGCTCGGCTGCGCTCGATCTTCTCGCGCAGGCGAAAGGGGAGGGCGCCCTTGATAATCTCGTTGGGGCAATGGCCGACTCGAGCAAGCAGCTTCGCGTCGCGGCTCTTCATCACGCCTCGCGGATCTCCGGTGAAGCCGCCACCGGGCGATGGGTCACGGCTTTGAAGGCGGCCCGCCCCGAAGTTCGCACGGAAATCATATCGATGCTCGGTGACCGGGGTGACAACAGTGCATACCCGGCGGTTGCTGATGCCGTCAATGACGCTGATGGCTCCGTGCGGGGAGCCGCCATTGCAGCGGCGGCCCGTCTCAAGAATGCGGAATCCATTCCGGTCCTTCTGGCTCTTCTTGAGCGGAGCGGAGATCCGGACGATGTCGCTGCAGTCAGGAACGCACTGGATCGTCTGCCTTCGGCGCAGGTGATCGGTCCTGCCGTGGAATCACTCCCCCGGCTGACCCCGCCGGCCTGCGTCATGATCACCGATCTCCTGGGGAAATACGGTACCGCTGTCCCATCGGAGCCGATCGTGACAATGACGAAAAGCCGG
>DAIUKN010000519.1:0-2743 GCA_036848195.1 Bacteroidota bacterium | reverse complement strand
AGAGGGAAATGCATACTTTTCAGTCGCCGGTGCCTTCGGTTTCTACCGCGACGCGCCGGGTCGAGCGCCTTCTCCACTCAATCAATGACCACACCAATGGTCCCGTGAGGATGGCCCCTCCGGCGAAGAGAGTCGGGTTCATGTGGGCGTTCGTTGTGGACAGCAACGTGACAAGGGCGACGACAAAGCAGATCGCCGGCAAGACGGTGAGAACAATCACGCCGGTGAGGCTGAGCGGAATCCTGAACGGCCTCGGTGCATTAGGCTGCCGAATGCGCAGAACGACAAGTGCGACAAACTCGAGGGACAGCGCGGCACCGTACAGCGTCACGTCAATGATCAAGAGTTCGGAAAAGTCCCAGAGGACCATGCCGCTGACGACAACAGCACAAACAATGATGGAAACATGCGGCACACCATACTTTGGGTGAAGACGGCTGAGGGCAGGAGACAGGAGGCCGTCGTCGGCCATGGCCTTTGGAACGCGGGACACGGCAAGCAGAATCGACAGGAACAATCCCAGAGTGCTCGCCATGCCCCCAAGGGAGAGCAGCGCACCCAGCCACCATCCGCCGACATGCAGCCCGAGCGACGGGAAACCCTGTGCCAGCAGGATCTCCGGATCCATTCCAGTTTTCGTGCCTGTCAGAATGGAAACGAAGTAGACGCCAAGGATGAGGAGAAATGCAGCAATGATGGAAATGAGATACGAACGCACGGGTCGATGCACTTCTTCCACAAAGGAGGAGGAATTGTCCCATCCCAGAAAATTCCACATCACGGTGAACAGCCCCATGCCGAATGCCGTGAACCCAAGTGTCTCCTCTGCACCATACACCGCGGGGGACGAAAATGAATCGAGATGAAGAAATCCATAGACAAAAAGAATCAGGAAAGGAACGAGCACGCTGATCCCAAGTGCAACCGAGCTCCGCCCCACAGGGAGAATCCCGAACAGATTCAATATAGCACAGCTCCAAATGATGGCAAGACATATGGGGAGCCTGAGGGGTTCGACTTCGGGGATGAAGAAGCCCAGGTATTGCACAAACAGTACCGGGTAGATTGCCAGATCAACGAAGGTGAACACCCACGTCCACCACCCTTCAAAGAAACCCCACTTCAGACCGAGCGCGTTCTTTACCCACTGGTAGTATCCGCCGTTTTTCGGCATCATACCGTTGAGCTCGAGAACCATCAGGATTGCCGGAATGCTCCAGAGCAGCGGTGTGAGGAAGATGAGAAGTAAAGCTATGTTCCCACCGACATAGTGAAGAACCGGCTCGAGGCCGTAAGGGCCTCCGGAAACAGTAAAGAAGATCACCGCAGTGAGTTGCAGGGGGCGGAGCAACTTCTCATGGGGAGAGCCAGTGGTTTGCATCATTCCCCATGTTTCCGGAGAGTGTTGAGAGTATGAACGAACAAAGCCGTCATATCAATCGTCGGTTTTGTTGAGCACACGATGGCGGAAGCAGTCTATGGTATGGTCATTGACCATTCCGACCGCCTGCATGAACGCGTAGCATATTGTAGGTCCCACAAAGGTGAAACCACGCTTCTTGAGATCCTTGCTCATTGCGTCAGACTCGGGGGTGCTTGCGGGACATTCCTTCGGTGTCCGCCAGGCGTTCTGTTTTGGGATCCCCCCAACGATGTTCCAGATGTAGTGGTCGAAGCTGCCGAACTCGCTTTGGAGGGCAAGAAAGGCCTTTGCGTTGTTGATCGTACTACGAATCTTCAACTTGTTCCTCACAATACCCTCCATAGACAGGAGCTGCCTGGTCTTCTTGCTGTCATATCGGGCAATCTTACGCGGCTCAAACCCCCCGAAAGCCTTCCGGTAGTTCTCCCTTTTTCTCAGAATAGTAATCCAACTCAGCCCCGCTTGCGCACCCTCCAGGGTAAGCATTTCGAAGAGCTTTTGGTCGTTGTGGACCGGGATCCCCCATTCCGTATCGTGGTACTCGATATACAGCGGGTCGGTGGTAGCCCAGGCGCACCGTTTTTTCGTATCTGCCATCTTAGTTGTCTGTTTCCGTTATGAACGATGGTTGAAACAGACGCGTCAATCATAAGCATGGAAGCACCGCGGTGCCCGCTTACCTCAAACCGGAAGGCACCAGGGGCGCGGAGAGCAGCCGGGAAAAGACTTCCCATTTTTTGTTGGGGCCGGCTGCCGTCCCACCATGAGACTCCACGTATCTCCTGACGAGATCTTTTCCGACGTTATAGTTGATGACGTAGCTCCGGTACCGCTCGATGAAGCGCATTTCCTTCTCGGCACGTTCACGCGACTTGAGACTGTATTCCATAAGCCACTGGATGGCGGCTTCGCGGCTCATCGTGCCGTCAAGGTAGCCACGTGCAGCTTCATTTTCGGCATAGGAGAGTTCTTCAAGCAGTTCTTGCACCTTGTAGTATCGTTCGATTCCGGCTGTCTTGAGCCCGGCGAGCGGACAAAGGACGTCGCGCGCAAACGCGACTCGTTCATCTTTTGTCAATGCTACCTCAACGCCGTAGTTGGCACTTCCTTCTGCGATGAGCGACATCGGGCTGAAGAGAGGATACACGGTGAACTCGACCCAGTTTCTTTTCTGGGAGAGATTCAATTCGAGAAGCGCGTTGTACACATGATGGCCGGGATAGCCCTCATGCGCGACAAGCCGGATTGCCGCATCAATATAGATCGGCAGATCGGTATTTATCTGGATAACACTGTTGGCGTGACCTTTGTACCAGTTGT
>DAIUKN010000518.1:0-2743 GCA_036848195.1 Bacteroidota bacterium | reverse complement strand
AGCTGCGTTCACATGAGTATGAATGTTGGTCCGGAAGAAACTATCTCCCTCGACAGAAAGCTTGTTGGCAGGACTTGCAGTCCCGATGCCGACATTGCCTTGTACCAGAAGTCCATTCGTTGGAGCAGCATTCGTACCCGAGTACGTCGCGCCGATGACTGCCCCGCCTTCCACATCCAGCTTGTTCTGAGGCGTCGACGTCCCGATACCGATATTGCCGTTATTCTTGATCGTCAGCCGTGCAAGATTTGTGTTCGTGCCAATCTCATGCGTCATGAACTCCAAGTCCGTTCCACTCGCACTTGCCGTAAAGTTCTCACCTGCACGGGCGGCAATCCAGGCGCCAACAGCGTAGGAACTTCCGTTGTATCCGGAAAATTCTAAAGAGCCGATTGTGTCGCCGTTCATTACTGCAGTGGGGGCGCTTCCGGTGCCTCGTGAGAAGCCAAGCTGCAGATTGCCTGGAGAATTAGCTGCGTTCACATGAGTATGAATGTTGGCCCGGAAGAAACCATCTCCCTCTACAGAGAGCTTGTTGGTAGGACTTGCAGTCCCGATCCCCAGCTTGCCGTTGACGATCAGGTCACCGGTCACCGTAGCGCCATTGGCGAGCGTGCCGTTCTCGTTCAGGGAGACGTCGAGTCGCGCGTCGAGACTGGCCAGGCTGCCCCGTGCGGTCGTAACTTCATCTCTCATCGAAGAGACGGTGAGCCCTGTGCGCCGGCGGTCTGTGACTGCCGGCGGGGTTGTGGTGATGACCGCAAGCAGAAAGAAGGCTGCCCCGCTCTGTTCGCCGGTCACTACCCGCACCTCCCATTCGACCTTCTTGCGCACGGCGGTCTCAAATCCTACGTCGGGATTGCTGGAAGTGCTCGTATTATTCAAGTCGCCGTCTTCCGTGTGGTCCACTTCACTCGTGAAGACATGCAGATAGACGTAGCTGGTGCCTGCGGGCAGGGGCGCAACATTCCCGGTACGGGGTTGGGTCTTGTACGTCGTGTCAGCAGAGAGCGCGATTTCATACCCGCCAACCAGGCAGCGGCCTGATGCGATGGTAAAATCATTCTGCGCCACGTTGAGATTGCTGATCCTGAATCCGTCGCTGTCGGCCGGCACGCCGTTCCCGATGTGGTGCTCGATCAGACGCTGGGGACTGACCAGATCAGCAAGGAGATTGAGCTCGCGGTCCAGTACCGGCTTGCCCTGCTGGAAAAGGACCCGGTTGTAGCCTTTATCAAGCGCGTCCTGCAGAACCGTATCAGGATTTTTCGAAAAGTTGCCCATATGCCCTCCTGCTTCAGAAGATCAAGCGCACCCGCCGCTCCAGGATGACGGAGCCGTCTTTCTCGATGAGCGGATGGCGGATATAATCGATCATGTACTCCTCGGCTCCGAATGTCCCGAACAGGCCGAATTCCCGCAGCGGATACGGCGGGTCCGTTGCGGCCGTCGGCTCATCGTGCTCGAGCGTGGCAATGACCTCGATGCGGTTCGTGGGCCCCGGGACGATCTGGTCATGCGCGTCCAGGTACTTCACGGTCAGCCTGCTGCGGTCCATGCTGTAGGGGCTTCCGTCATCGAGGCCGATCTTCGTATTCGGATCGGGATTTGCTGTCGGCGCTGCGTCCCAGGCCGGATCCCCGCGGCCGACCTTGAGCGAGGTGATCCCGAATTTCGTTTCCGTGGACTCGTTCCGCATGAAGGCGGCCAGCAGCTCACGACAGCGCAGGACGATCATGTTTGGGCGCCACCCCGAATCGAACACGGCCTTTCCTTCAGCATCGAAGAGTCTATCGCGGTAAATCCCTTTGATCATCATTCCTGACATGGCTCATTCTCCTTCTTCCACGCCCTTCACCGGGAGACGTGCCGAGAGGTCCGGCGGGCTCGCGGTTAGATCGGGCAGCGTGCCCGATCCCGGCAGTGTGGTCAGTTCTGCACTCCACGTTCGCAGCCACCGGAAATTACCGATGGTTCGATGGCTGTCCTTAACGCCTTGGTAGACCTCGCCGATGTTCGTGTCGATCATCTGCTCGTTGATGCGGACCTGGGGAACGGCAGCAGGATCATCGTACGTATACACAAACTCATCGTGGCCCCGCTGCACGATAAAAACGGCGCGCACCTGGATGGGAAGAAAGCGCCGCAGAACGTTCTGTATCTGGCGCTGCTTCCGGATGACGAGCTTTTCATCGTTCGTTGAGGGTGTAAGATAGATCCCCACCGTGTCCCGGGCATACCAGTCTTCATCTTCCTTTCCGGTGTCATAGGTATAGTGCAGAATGTCTTCGATTTTCTTCTGGAGGCTGATCTTCGCCGGGTTCCGCGTATCCACGGTGGTGGATCCGGAATAGCGCTCATCACTCGTCACGGCCGCGGGATAGAGCGCGCTGGTGTACACTTCGCTTTCATTGCTCCGAAAATAGAGCCGGGCTCCCCCATCGGGTTCGGACGCAGCCGCAGGCGCCCGCTGCGTGAATTGGCCGGACGTGATCATCGTATCGTCCGCTGAAGACCCCGTGGTAGTTATTGTATTTGACCACACATTCCATCCTGTGGTCCGGTTGGAGCTGAAGAACAGCTCTATTGATCCCGAGCCGTCGGTGAACAGGAGCGGAGAGGGTTCTCTCCGGTCGCTCGTTGAAGGCACCGGGGTAAGTTCGGTTACGTCCTCCCAGACCGGGTCACCCGATTCGGAAACGAGATCAGAATGACTGCTAAAATTCAGGTTCGTTGTCGCCCG
>DAIUKN010000517.1:0-2757 GCA_036848195.1 Bacteroidota bacterium | reverse complement strand
GTGGTCAAGACCCGCAACAGTCATCTGGCCATGATGGAAGCCGCCTCCAAGAAGTCGGTCCGTTTCATCGGCGGTACCAAGGGGGGATTCATTTTCACCGACTTCTTCTTTGCGACCGATGCCATGTATTCCGTTGCGAAGATTCTCGAGATGCTGGCCCTTACCGGAAAAAGCCTGGGGACCATCGATCAAGAGATCCCGCGCCTCTGCGCCGCCAAACGGAACGTCAACTGTTCATGGGAGCACAAGGGGAAGGTCATGCGCAATATCATGCATGATTCCGAAGGGAGGCGTCGGGACCTGGTGGATGGTGTCAAAGTTTATTTTGACGACCGGCAGGCCGGGCTTTCGGCCCTGCTGATCCCGGACAAGGAACGACCTCTGTTCCACATCAACGCCGAGGCCGAAAACGCGGAGAGCGCAGAAACGCTCGCCGCAGAGTACGAGCGGAAAATCATCACGTGGCGCGATGAACCATAGGAGACTGCCTGAGGCATGAGAATAAGTGATATTCTGACGGAGGATCTCGTTGTCACTGGTCTGGAGGGAAACTCCAAAGACGCTGTCATCAACGCATTGATCGATCTGGTGGGAAAATCCCCGAAAGTCGTCGACAAAGAGAAGGTCCGGACGGCGATCTTCGACAGGGAAAAGATCATGTCCACCGGGGTCGGGAACGGATTCGCCATCCCTCACGGGAAAACCGACGCTGTGTCGGATATCGTGGCCGCTTTCGCCGTGACGGCAAAGCCTATCAACTATGAGTCATTGGACGAGAAGCCGGTTCGCCTGGTCTTCCTGCTTGTGGGCAAGGACAACCTGGTCGGCCCGCACATCAAGCTTCTCAGCAGAATCTCCCGGCTGATGAATAAAGAGGAATTCCGCAGACGACTTCTGGAATCCCATAATCCCCGGGAAGTGCTGGACCTGTTCCGGCAGGAAGAGGCAACCTACTTTGAGGTCTGATCTCCATTGATGGCGAGACAAACAAAGACACGGACACCGGAGTACCGTCTGTTGATCACTCCCTCCGTCAGCGAAGGAACCCGGAACCCAACGACCCGTTTCGTCCTGGAGACCGCACAATCTTTTGCCGCCTTCCGGTATGACCTGACAGTCGAAGAGCGCGTTGAGCCGCACTCAATCGTCTTCCGCATCCTCGGGCTGAAGACCCCACCGCTCAATCTTCCTTCTGCCGGACGCGCGCAATTCGTCCGCGAATACGAACACCTGAACGGAACGTACGAAGTCACCGTTGTCGGGCTGGACGGGGGGAAGAATACGTCCACGGTCAAGATTTCCCCGGAAAAGGTAGAGGTCCTCAATCCCCCGACCGGTTCCTCGCTCACCGTCGCCGCGAATGCAACCCACTGGACAGAAGAATAACGACCTCGCACCCGCATGATCCCCGTCCTGTTTGAAATCGGACCGCTCAAGATCTACAGTTATGGCCTGATGCTCGGCATTGCGTTCCTTCTCGGAAGCTATCTCCTCTCGCTCGAGCTGAAAAGAAGGAGGCTGGATCCCAACATGGCCAGCACGATCACCATCCTCGCGGTGATCTTCGGGATCGGAGGCGCGAAGCTCCTGTTTCTTATCGAAGAGTGGAAGTTCTTCATACGGGATCCTTGGGGAATGGCTCTCTCGCCCGGCGGGCTGACGTGGTACGGCGGGTTCATCCTGGCGATGCTCGCCGTGTACCTGTACGTCCGCAGCAAAAAGGTCCCTTTTCTGAAGATCTGGGACTGCCTCGGCGTTGCCCTCATCCTGGCCTACGGTGTCGGACGGATCGGCTGCCACCTTTCCGGCGACGGAGACTACGGATATCCCACGACGCTCCCCTGGGGGACTATCTACGCACAGGGCACCGCCAAACCGACCTATCAACTTGAGGAGTATTTCCAGACGCACACGGACGCGCGGATCCAGTGGCAGTACGATTCCCTCCGCGTCATCCCGGCGGGGGTCGACCGGTTGGGCCACTACTATTCACGGTTCGATGCTGTGACACCGCTTCATCCGACTCCGCTCTATGAGCTCGTGCTCGCCATCGCCGGTTTTCTCTTCCTCTGGAGCATCAGAACGCGCGACTTCCCCGACGGGAAGCTCTTTATGATCTACCTGATGCTCGCGTCTGCCTTCCGATTCCTGATTGAGTTTCTTCGTCTTAATCCGAAGGTGGCGTTGGGGCTTTCCGAAGCACAGATCTGGGCTGCCGTGCTCATCCTTGCCGGACTTTTCGGCATGCTCATCATCGATAGGCAGCGCGGGAACAGGACCCCGGCCGTCTAGAGCCGTTCTTTCATTCTCTCACTGGCCGGGGTCGCTCCATTCCGGCTTCTGCACTCCTTTTCCGACACGCGTCCCGGCACCGCCGGGACCCCGGCCCAGCATCGCACACGTACACCACAGTCGACAGGGATTCCCATGCCGAGCATCATCGCTGGTCGCAGGCCTGTAATCGAAGCGTTGAAGTCGGGAGCTGAGATCGAGCAGGTGGTCTTTCTTGTCGGAGTTCAGGGCAACGTCATTCGCGAGATCAGGAATCTTGCGGAGCACCGCAACGTCAAAGTCACTCAGGCGAACAAGGTGCAGTTCCGCGAGCTTGCCATCGACGCAACGACCCAGGGGGTTGTGGCCATCATGCCGACGAAGACCTATGTCGATCTGGAAGACATCCTGAAGATTCCCCGCGCGAAAGAGGAGAAAGGATTCATTCTCGTCCTGGACGAAATTGAGGACCCGCATAATCTAGGG
>DAIUKN010000516.1:0-2758 GCA_036848195.1 Bacteroidota bacterium | reverse complement strand
GGAGCTGGACATCCGGCTTCGCAGGGCTTACAGCCGGTTGATTGCTCGCCCTGGACTCTTCGCGAACAGCCTTTTGCCCCGGCGCAGGTTCTTCATCCCCTGGCCTCACCAGGAAAAGAGCAACCACGAGCAGAGTCGTGAGCGCCAATCCGGCGGCAATCAATACCATGTTCTTTTTGAATGCAGGTGCAGGCTGGGCGGCCTTGCGGACATTCGCGCGAGAATCATTCCGTGTTTCACTGACGAGGTGGGTCGGCACCTGCTCGCGTTGCGGCTGCCTCTCGATTTCCGGCGACTCGTCGAACGTCAGGACCGGCTCGGGCTTCACCGCAGGGGTCTTCGGCGTGACACGGGACACGGCCGGCTCTGCGGAGGCGGTGACCGATGGCACCGGTGCAGATATTGGTCCCTGCGCCGGTGTTCGCGCGTGTAGGGTGCCCTGCCGCGGTCTGAACGCGACTGGTGACGTGGTTCCGAAAAAGTACCGCTCATCGAGATGCGCATTCACCTTCAACAGGTCGATCGCAATCTCCGGAACGGGCGTCAATGCAGGCTCCAGATGAAACCGGGTGAGGTGCGGCTCGGTCCGCGCGAGCGCAAGGAAGAGGATTCGAGCGACAGGTGACGCCTTCCGGATCGCCGACGCGATCGCACCAAGGGTGGCGCCGGTCGTGATCAGATCATCGACAATGAGAATCCGGGGAGTCTCGGGCAGCCCTGCGGCATCGAACCTGTAGGCGTCGCGGAGAAGCTTCATCCTCGTCGGTCTTCCTCCCGCATTCTTCACGGCCTGCGTTGGACGGGTCTTCTGGAGCCGTTCGGGCGTATACGGAACATTCATCCGGCGAGCAAGTTCCTGGCAAACCTTGTCGAGCGGCGCGCCACCACCAGCGGATTTTTCCTTGTTCGAGAGGGCACGAACGATCACGTCGCAAGAAAACATCTGACCCGCCAGCAGAGCCGTAAGGCGAATCCACTGCATCTCCTGCGGTTCACGCTCGTGCAGAAAATCGACGAGACTTCTTGAGATCCTGTCCTGGATGCCCCAGTTAACCGGAATGTAGTAGGCAATATGAAGGGCCTTTGCTGCCTCGGGGAATTCTTCCGTAGCATCGATCAGGCCTGTTGTCCGTTCCATGCTATCAAGTTCAAGAAAACGGAAGACTTTTACAACAAGGATTCCCGTTCCCTGGCGTCATAGCGGGGCGCATGTGCGACGCGGGCTACCGATTCGATGGCGATGGCCGCAACCGCGGATCCGTAATCCAGATCGATATTCGACATGGTGTCTTGCGTGTCGTGATAGCCGGTCCGATTGATGTCGTAGTTTTCCATGAAAAGGACAACGGGAATCCCCGCATCCGAGAAGATCTGCCCGTCAGTGTTGAAAAGCGAGCTTCGAGGATCTCGCGGCACCCGGACTTCGCCCCGGAGTTCAGGATGCCGGGCGATCTCCGGGATGGTGGTTCCGATGGTGCTTCGCTGGCCGCGTCCCCGGTCACGGCGCTCTGGAAGCTGATTCCACTCCGTCACCCCGCTATTCCAGATCATGCTTGCGAGATGCGCCTGATACGCCAGCCAATAGGAAGTCCGGCTCAGGCCGGGGGAGATCTGGAAAACATCGCGGTCCGGGAAACGGTTGTGGGCAACCATGTCGAGAACATAGACGCCTTCAATCTTGACTTTCGAGAGATCAGGTGACTTCCGACCAGCCACCCGGAACCTGAGCGACCCCTCCACCAGCCCCTGAGTGAGGTTCCGCGCTCCCAAGCAGTCTGAAGGAAATTCTTCGCCAGTCAGGTGAACCAGCCAGACGTCACAGGCGAGTTGGCCTGCTCTGCTCATCTCCATAAAAACCGGGGCCGCGAGCATGAGTGCCGCGGTGGCCGAGTGATTATCGTCTGCACCGGCCGCAGCGATACGCGCCAGCTTCCCTCCACGTTCCTTGTAGTAGAGGTCTTCCATGTAGGCGGTATCGTAGTGATCGGCCATGATCACAGCCCTCGTATGGTTCTTTCCCGGAATCACGACCAGGAGGTTGCGCTCACGGGCCTTGCCCGATTGGTTGGCGAGCCATCCTTCCATCCAGGGAAAGTCAAAATCGGTGCGCCACTGAAACGGGAGTTCGCCCGCGAGAGCCTTGCCCCGCATTCCGTATTTGGTTATGACCTTCCGATAGTACGCGAGAAGCCAACCCCCGAGGGCGTCCAAATCACGCCTCCGGTGTTTGCGCAGAGCCTTCGACGGCGGATCGTTCACACAATCAGCGTTGTCCTTGTTGAGGAATCGGCCTGTTGCCAGCTGGGTGATGGTTTTCCAGTATGTCCTCTCGAACCTCCGATTCGCCGTGTATCGATACGTCAGCGCCTCGGGGAGAGGATGCTGGGACGGATCGCTCCGGGGGAGGATGATCTTGCGCAGAGTGTCTTGGAGAAGGACACCGTACCCTCCCGGGGCATTCCAATTGGCCGCCTCTTCCAGCCACTGCTCAAGTGTCTGATCTTTCGGGATGTTCACGATGCTTCGCGCGAAATCCCAGGGGAGGATCTGCTGACCGAGAAAATCCGAAACCTCGATCAGCTTGTGCGCGTTGAGTGCTATCTGGTGGTCACGGTGCTCGTAGACCTCCTGATAGCCTTGCACGGTGGCAATCATTTCGGGGCGACGCCGGAGTTCAGGCCAGAGCTCGACTGGCGACGTCAGACTCGGCGCATGAGAATCATACGCCGTCACATAGCCGAGCGGGGCATCATCGACG
>DAIUKN010000515.1:0-2760 GCA_036848195.1 Bacteroidota bacterium | reverse complement strand
ACGCTTCTCAATCCACGCCGCGTCGTTCCATGTGTAGCCTCGCAAGAAATTAACGCGTGATGCGGTGCTGGGTCTCAATTCCATCTCAAACCCGTATGGGTCCGACTTGTCCAGTACGAAGCCGCTCTGGGTTTTGACCTGGAATTTATACAGTTCTCCCTCAGCCAGGCCCGGAACGAAGATTTCCCAAATGCCCGAGGAACCGAGCACCCGCATGGCATGGCTCCGCCGGTCCCAACCGTTGAAATTGCCGATCACGCTCACGCTTCTGGCTCCCGGGGCCCAGACGGCAAACTGCACGCCGCCCGTCCCACCAACCTCCGAGTAGTGAGCCCCCAGCTTCTCATAGATCCGGTGATGGTCTCCCGCGTTGAAGAGGTAGATGTCGAAATCGGTGAGCGTCGGCATGAACGAATAGGAGTCACGAAAAACCTCTGATCGTCCGTCGGTCATGATCTTCTTCAGCCGATAGGGAAATACCTCCTGGACTCCGGGGAGGACCGCTTCGAAAAAGCCTTCGTCATGGATCTTCTCCAGCCGGAACTCCGCTGTTCCCTTCACGGGTTTGTCGGGGACGACAAAGACCTCTGCAGCTCCCGGGAGGTATGCTCGCACCGTGACGGCGGTCTTCCCTCTTTGCTGGATCTGGTGAATTCCGAGAATCCGAAATGGATCGTAGTGATCCGTATGGATCACGCGGTAGATGTCTTCGACCGAGGCTGTCGTTTGCATGATCGTCATCTATTGTCGCTGTTACGGTGAATTCTCTCCCTCGTCGGAAGGACCCAGAAGGCCGGAGGTCTGGTGGGCGGGGAGTTCCTGAACTCCTTTAAGTTTCTTTTCGATGGCACGCGATCGCGTCGCAGCGGTTTCGATGCTGCTGCTGGCTTCCTGGAGCTTCTTTTGCGTCCGGTCGAGCGCTTCTCCAAACCGGCTGAACTCTGCCTTCACAGCGCCAAGGAGCGACCAGACCTCACTGGTGCGCTTCTCGATCACCAGAGTGCGGAAACCCATTTGCAGGCTGTTCAGCACCGCGAGGAGCGTCGTCGGCCCGGTGATCAGCACGTGAAATTCCCGCTGGAGAGTCTCCGACAGACCTGCCCGCCGAATTGCTTCGGCAAACAGGCCCTCCGTTGGAAGAAACATTATTCCGAAATCTGTGGTATGGGGCGGATCAAGATACTTTTCCCGGATTGCTCTGGCCTCATTCTTCAGCCTGGCTTCGAGAAGCTTGGAAGCGTCCTCAACCGCCTGAGGGTTTGCCTGCTCCTGAGCCTCAAGCAGGCGCTGGTAGTCCTCCTGCGGAAACTTCGCGTCAATGGGGAGCCACACGGGGCTCGACCCGTCCCCATCGCGGCCAGGGAGCTTGATCGCAAACTCCACGCGGTCATTGCTGCCTGCCTTCGTGATCACATTCGTTGCGTACTGCTCGTGAGCCATAACCTGTTCGAGCAGGTTCGCGAGCTGCACCTCCCCGAACATCCCCCGCGTCTTGATGTTGGTCAGGACCTTCTTCAGGTCACCGACGCCGGAGGCGAGAGTCTGCATTTCCCCAAGCCCCTTGTGCACCTGTTCAAGCCGCTCACTCACCTGACGGAACGATTCGCCGAGGCGATGCTCGAGCGTTGCGTGGAGCTTTTCGTCCACCGTCTCGCGCATTTTCTCAAGCTTCCGGCTATTGTCCTCCTGAAGGACCTGCAGTCTCCCCTCCACGGTCTCGCGCATCCGATCCAGTTTCTGATCGTTGGACTGCGTCAGCATCGCGATCTGACGGGCTACGCCGTCGAGTTGATTCTGCTGGAGCGTCCCGATTTCCGCCACCCGCCCGCCAAGGGAATCACCGAACGAGAGGAGCGTGGCCCCGAGCTCTTCACGCGCCAGTTTGCCGATTGCCGAAGACTCATCCCGCACACGCGCTATCTCTTCCCGCAGCGCCCGTTCGACCCGGTCCGTCCCGTCTTTGAGCGACGCAAGCTGCGTATCAAGCCGGATGAGTGCATCACGTCGAGGGACGCGGGGAACGAGAATGATCAGCGCAAGTACCGCTCCAACGAGAAGGAGAGCAATGAAGATGAGAAGGGGTTCGAGCATGGATCGAATATACACGAAATCGGGAGGAAAACCAACCTGAGAGGAACCACAAAGGCCGGCCCCGGAACGCGGGACCGGCCTGAAATTCTGGACTAGATCTCTATTTCGGTGCTTCCTGGCTGCTCAGGAGAACCGAATCGATTGCCTCGATGAACGCCTCTTTCGGCATGGCGCCCATCGCCATCTGGGGCTTTCCGGTCTTAGGAATAAAGAGGATGGAGGGGATACTCCGGATGCCGAACACTCCCGCAAGTTCCTGTTCCTGTTCGGTATCGACCTTGTAGATATCCACTTTCCCCTTGTACTCGTCCGCCAGTTCTTTGAGAATCGGCGCAACCATTTTGCACGGACCGCACCAGTCCGCGTAGAAATCCACTATCGCGGGAAGCTGGCCGGCAAATTTCCACTCCTTGTTCGTCTCGTAATCGAAGACCTTCTGCTGAAACGTTGCTTTTGTGAGATGTTCCATAGGTCCCTTCCCCTTTTCAACAATGGATGGCGGTTTTCGTCCCAACGGACCGCTTTTGGTGATAGGATGCGGGGAATGCTGAATGGGGTCAGGGGAAATCCCCGAGCGCCCGGGAATACGCCGAATGCTCAAAAAACCGTTGGAAAATGGGACTGCCTGCCGATGCGGGCAACCGATCTTCGAGGGGACCGGCTGCCCGT
>DAIUKN010000514.1:986-2771 GCA_036848195.1 Bacteroidota bacterium | reverse complement strand
TCACATTCCCGACGGGGCAAAAGAAGAAAGGCCCGATGGGGAGTCCACCGGGCCTTGCGGATCGACACGATGCAATGAATCACCGCAAGAGCACGAGTCGTTTCGTTTCCGATGACGTACCCGCGGAGAGGCGGTAGAAATAGACTCCGCTGGAGAGATTACTTCCGTCGAACCTGATCTCGTGATCCCCGATTCTATTCTGCCGTTCACGAGCACCGATACTTCACGCCCAGCCATTATCAGATGATTCTACTGGACGATCACCGTTCCCTTCATCCCCATCGTCGCGTGATAGGTGCAGCGGTATGGAAACGTTCCGGCTGTGTTGAACGTCGTCGTGGTGGACGCACCGGCCGCCATGTTGCCCGTATCCCACACACCGGTATCACTTGTAGAGGTGTGCGCAATGCCGTCATTGTTTTTCCATGTCACGGTGGTGCCCACCGGTACGGTAATGGTTGCCGGGGAGAAGACCATACCCGTCATTGATACTGTATTGGGGGCGGCTGGGGCAGGCGCCGGGGCTGGTGCGTAAGTGGGATTCGATGAATCTTTGCTGCAACCCGAGCCAACAAGGCTGAGGGCGGAAAGAATGAATAATGCTGCTTTCAAATGAGCCGTTCGCATACTGGAACTCCGTTCTGGATTGTTGTCTGTTCTTCTGTTTGATCTCCCTACTGCAATCTCCGTACCATCGTTGGCCGGTGCTCATTCACGATACTTTCGAGCCACGGGGGAGTTTTCCCCCGGTTGCGATCATTGACCGTGGCACCGAATCCCCACTGCAAGATTGAAAAGGGACTCGCGCCGTGGCAACAATGCCACGAATACGCCTGAAGGAGGAGCGAGGAGCACAGATGCTCGATACCCAGCAAACAATCGGCCGGCCGATTCCGAAATAGCAGGGTAATCGCACATCATCATTTCACGTTTCCTTGCTGGTGCGGCATCTCAACGCACGGTCCCGCGTGCGATTTCTTCCCTCCCTGGAAGAACCCATCCTGTACACCGGTCACCACAGCGCTTCCGGCCTTCAGGAATCTGTTTTCGAGATAAGTTCGAGAACCGCGCGTTGAAAGTGAATCGCGAATTGCTTATCTCTTTGGTGAAAACTCAATTTGCCAATGGACACCAGACCTACTCCACATATCTGGTTGTGGTTTCTGGCATTGCACTTGATGTGTTCTCCGTACATACGTGCCCAGCAACCGCAATCCGCGCTCCGAAACCAGGGTCGTTCGACTTCGGAGATTCATGGTAAAATCACCATCACGGGGAAAGGGGACGCACGCCCGGATCATGCCCGGGAGCCCGTCATGGGAAGGTATGCAACTCCCGGCGCGAGAGACGCAACAATCATGCTGAAACCGGAGGGGACGGCACCGGCGAAGTTGTCCGAGAAAGCAGTGGTGTATCTGGAAGGAGGTGAGCTGAATCGTGAAACGTATCCGCTCCCGGACCAGAACCCGCTGCTGGACCAGACCAATCTTCAATTTCATCCTCAGGTTCTGCCGATCCTGGCAGGCACCAGTGTTGACTTCCCCAACCGCGACAATCTTTTTCATAATGTGTTCTCCTATTCCCAACCAAAGGAGTTTGACCTGGGGCGCTACCCGAAAGACGACTCCCGGTCCGTGAGATTTGACCGGCCGGGTGTCGTCAGGGTGTACTGCGATATCCATTCGCATATGAATGCGATCATTCTCGTGTTGCAGCATCCGTATTTTGCCACGCCCGATGACGACGGCAGGTACTGCGTCGTGTCGGTCAGCCGCAACGGCGTGG
>DAIUKN010000514.1:0-976 GCA_036848195.1 Bacteroidota bacterium | reverse complement strand
ATGTCATCCGTCATGTGCCGGAAGGAAAGTACGTGCTCGTTCTCTGGTACGGTCGCGACGCGGTCGAGCGACGGCCGGTGGACGTCAAGGCAGGCGAGTCGCTCGTAGTGGATTTCACGCTCTAGTGCCTCGCCCACGATCAGCTCCTCTGCAACGACGGGGGCCAGAGCTCGCACCTACGTAAGCTCTGTCCAAGGTTGCGAACTCATTGAACGTCGGAGCGGCCGTTGAGACCTGGCGAGGATGGCCCGGCGACTGATAGCAACAGGGCCCCGAGGCGCCGGGAGCATCTTCGAGTAGTGTTTCATGCAAAACCATGAGAAACCGATGATGAACAGAACTGTCGTGGTCGTCCTGGCTATCTTCTTCATCCCCGCGTCGAGGGGCATCGGACAGGTAACTCTGGGAGGCCAGACAGCAGTCGATTTCTATAAAAGTGCTTCCACGAGTTCGCAGCGCTCAGTTAATTACGCCAGGCCGTCTTTCGGCTGGCGCACCGATCTATTCTTGAGCGGCTCTGTCAACGACAATGTCACCGCGCTGTGCAACGTGAGGGTGTCCGACGATCAAACCTTCAACGTTGACTATCTTGCCGTCCGACTGATGAACCTCATCCCTTTGGGGTTGAATTTCCAGGCGGGGAAGTTTGAGTTGCCCTTCGGGAACCTTGGCGAACGGTGGTTCCCTCGCAAGAATCCGTTGTTTGGTCTCCCCCTGATTTATGAATACCGGAGTGCTCTCTCAGATTACATCACGACCGAAGCAAAGCAGCTTGCGAACCGGGGGCGGGGGCAGGGCATGCGCCTTCTGGATCTCGGCATGTACGATGTGGGCGCCATGCTTTTCGGATCATTCGACATTTTCGATTATGCCGTCGCAGTAACGAATGGAACCATCAGCGACGCATCCTATCTCGGCGAGAATTCCAACAGCGACCTCGGGGTTGTCTTTCGCATGGCAGCGACGCCGATGACAG
>DAIUKN010000513.1:0-2779 GCA_036848195.1 Bacteroidota bacterium | reverse complement strand
CCAAGTTTCCGTCCGGCAGAAGGGTCGGCGGGGCCGTCGGCAAAGCAAGGCGTATCTTCTGGTTCAGACTCACGTCAGAGAACACGTAGCTGACGCCGACGCCTATGGCAAATTGATCACTGATCCTGTACGCGATGGTCGGGTTGATGTAGAAGGACTTCAGGTCCGTCTTTACCGCAGCGTACCGGCCGCCCCACGTGTTCGGCCACTCCGTCCCGAGACCATAGGGGGCAAAGAACGCGACACCGAAAGCCAGACCGTTCTCAAGGCAATATGATGCATAGACGTGAGGGAGAAAGAAGACCTGGCTCACCATCTTCGTCTCCGTGATGGTCGCGCTGCTGAATTTGTTGGAGGGGAGGATGGGAGTCACACCAACCAGCGCGCGAAATCCCGGCTGGAATGCCAGCCCGGCGGGGTTGAAGAACATCGCCGATCCATCAGATGCCTGTGCCGAGAACGCTCCCCCCATGGCCATTGCCTTCGTGCCATGCTCATTCAGCTGGAAGCCGCCGCCGAGGGCAACGGAAACAGATAGCAACATCGCAAGGAGAACCACAACGTAGAAGCGAACGCGGTCCATGACTCCTCCTTTGAATAATGAATGGAATGAAGCGGGTGAGAGATGTGAAGCAAAGAACGATTCGACCGGAAGTGCCTACGCTCCTGATGGGGTCGAGTTGTGGCGTAAATCTTGTTGGCAGCCGTACGGGTGAATCCGCCGGGCGATCGAAGTTCTTCCTTCCTCAACTGCGGTGGCAACGGCCGGAGTTCTGAGCCTTGTTGCGGAAGGAGAGGGCTGGGGGGAAGATGATCCCACCAGCTCTGTAGTAAAATGCATCACAAGCGTGCTGCAGTAGTCATGAGAATAGGAAGTATTGGCGACAAATTCAACAGGCGGGATTATTTTTTGCCGGGAGGCATATCCCCGACTGTTCCTGGGTAGCCCAAATCTCGCGAAAAGGACCCCAAAAGTGGACCCCCATTTGCGCAAATAAGCGGGGTCGGCCGTCCGCGGGAGGGATTGGCCACGCCTGATCCTTCCAGCATGGGGGATCGGCCACGAATGATCCTGCCATTACGGGGGATAGGCCAGGATAGGGACTACTAGCAAGGCCCGGGCCGCGGGTCAGGCTCATCCAGCTCGTCTGTTGCAGTGTCAAGCCCGGCCTGAGAGGTTGACTTTTTACAGCGCCTTTCTTATGATGAAGCAGAGGTAAGC
Source organism: Bacteroidota bacterium (assembly GCA_036848195.1). Taxonomy (GTDB): domain Bacteria; phylum Bacteroidota; class Ignavibacteria; order UBA10030; family UBA6906; genus DAIUKN01. The sequence goes on along the minus strand of DAIUKN010000513.1, from coordinate 1,557 downwards.
CCCGCAGAGCAAATCCGGGGCTTTTTCATTCTTTTTGGCAGACGGGTGTTGCTATGATCATTGTCATGCAGTCGAAAGCGGCCGAGGGCGACATCCAGGCTGTCATTGATCGGGTGAAAGGGCTCGGGTTGAACGCCCACCTCTCACGGGGGACGGAGCGGACCATCATCGGAGTGATCGGTGACGAACGGGTCGTTCAGCGGGAGAACTTTGCCGTCCTTCCCGGCGTCGAAGAAGTTATCCCGATCCTGAAACCCTACAAGTTGGCGAGCCGGGAGTTCCGTCCTGCTGATTCAGTTGTCGACGTAGCGGGGGTGAAGATTGGGGGTCGTTCTCTGGTCGTTATTGCCGGACCCTGTTCGGTTGAGAGCGAAGAGCAATTGATGGAGACTGCAAAGCAGGTCAAGGCGGCGGGCGCCCATCTCCTCCGTGGGGGAGCATACAAGCCAAGAACCAGCCCCTACGCGTTTCAGGGACTGGGAGAAGATGGCCTCAAACTGCTCGCAAAAGCCCGCGAGAAATCGGGGCTGGGCATCGTGACCGAGGTCATGGAGTCAAGTGAGGTCGACATGGTGGCCGAGTACGCCGACCTTCTTCAGGTGGGGGCAAGGAACATGCATAACACGAAGCTCCTCCGGTCGCTATCGAAGGTGAAGAAGCCCGTACTCCTGAAGAGAAATTTCTCGGCCACTCTGAATGAATTCTTGATGAGTGCGGAGTATCTTCTCGCCGGTGGAAACAGGGACGTGGTCCTCTGCGAACGGGGGATCCGGACATTCGTTGAATACACCCGAAATACTCTGGATCTGAACATCGTTCCGGCAATCAAGAGACTCTCGCACCTTCCGATCATCGTCGACCCGAGTCACGGGACGGGCCGGCACGACCTGGTGCTCCCGATGAGCCGCGCCGCGATCGCCGCCGGGGCTGACGGGCTCATTGTGGAAGTTCATCCGAAACCCTCAGAGGCTTATTCAGATGGCGAACAGTCGCTGACGCCGGAAGCCTTCCGCCAGCTTATGAAAGAGGTGAGCGCGATCGCTACCGCGATGGGGAGAACCTGACCTGAAAAAGGCCGATATGCTTCTCTTCTTTCTTGTCGTCCTCACCGTTTTCGGATTGGTGAACTTTTATATCGGGCTGCGCGGCTTCCAGGCTATCCCGTCAGGTTCGCCGTGGCACGGCATCTACCTGGCAGCCTTCCTCTTCCTCTCTCTCTCGTTCATTGCCGGACGGTTTCTGGAACGTGCCTGGCTCTCGCCGGTGAGCGAAGCGCTCGTATGGACGGGCTCGTATTGGCTCGCGGCAATGCTTTACTTCTTCCTGGCCGTTCTCTTCCTTGACATTTTGCGTCTCTTCAACGCCATCATTCCGTTCTTCCCGGCGATCGTAACCCAGAATTATGAGCAGGCGAAGCTCTTCATCGGAGGCGGGACAGCCATTCTTGTGATGCTCGTGGTTCTGGGCGGCCACATCAATGCGGCGAACCCTGCTACCCGTCTGCTTGATATTACGGTGCGGAAGAAGGTGAAGGGAAACGGAGAAATCCGGATTGTC
>DAIUKN010000512.1:0-2808 GCA_036848195.1 Bacteroidota bacterium | reverse complement strand
CGGGTCGCCGCGATGCTCGCCGCCCGCGGGATCCCCCCCTGCTCCTTGCAGGTGAAGATCCACCTGCAGATTTTCCCCGGACCCCCCCTGCTCAGGCCTTCATTCGCTTCCCCTTCTCCTCGTAGGTGAAGATCCAGCCGCAGATTTTCCCCGGATCGATTTCAGAAAGGCTCTTCCAATACTCGCTGTTGTGCATCGTCCGGGAGCTGGTCTCATCGGGCGGGATCGCCTCGACGGAATTGATGATGTGGGAGAACCGGGCCCGCCAGAGCTTCATATTCTTTTCTCTCAGGTCGACCCAGCCGTCATGCGCCCACAGGTCGATGGTCCGTGGAGTCACATCCAGAAGATATTCCCCGCGGAACGGCGGGATCTTGATGGTCTTGCCCCGCACCAGTGAACGGCCATCGGGGAGCAGGATCGGAATGCCGATGGAGATGATCTGTGACCGGAGCTGGTCGTCGGTCCGGATGAGGTCGAAGAGACGCTGGCTCAGGAGGTGCGGGTCGGTACGCGTGACAGTCCGGGGATCGCCGAAGCAGAGCTTCAGAAGGTACGATTCATACAGGAGTTTTGAGAGCCGGGGCGGTCCGAGCATTTCGAAAGCCACGGAATCGACGCCGTGTTCTTTCTCGAGTTTCTTCATCTGTGTGAGCGCGCTGTTGAACATGAATCCTGCGCGATAGGTCGGTGCGAGGGTTGCATTGTCCAACGCGTTGATGATATCGTGTCCGGTGTTCCCGGCCCTGATTTCGAAGACCGTACTTTCCGCGATTTCCTCCGGCGTGACGAACTCCATCTGTCCGGGGGTTGAGATGGTCTCGAACTCGCCCCGGGAGAAATACCCGTTCTCACCCGTGTCGATGAAGACCGACCGGAGCGTCTTTCCCGTGCTCCGCGGTGCGTTATTCTGTATGAGAGAGAGCTTCCTCGTCAGTTTGACGGCGTTTTCCACCGGGCAGTCCTCAAGGTGGATCGGCTTCCCGCGCTTCGCAATCTCTCCATATTTGATCCCTTTCCATGCGATTGCCGCCGTCGGCTTGATCTCTTTCGTGATAGGAGCATCGGGCGTCCGCCCCATCAGAAAGAGTAGCAGTGTGTGAGCCCCTGCGACCGCGGATTTCGACAGCAGAACGCGGGAGGGACGTTCTTCGCTGTGGGTGTAAGGGATGTTAAGGCCCATCCCCCCCGTGCCACTCGTTCCGATCTTCAGATAGATCTTGGTGCCGGCTTCCTGCATCGAGCGGTACATGATTTGCACGTGTCGGATCAGCTGCGGAACGTAGAGAGTGCAGAGGAGCCGTTCGGTCTTTTCGAGGAGCTGGTCCGTCTGTGCGGGCCGCGGGCCCGTCTTTTTTCGCCGGCCACGGTTTAGTTCGCGGAGGAGTTCGCGGGACACGTGGAACAGATCCTGGTATGCAATTGCCGTGGCCGAGTTGACACAGTCGACGACGATGTCGGGCCTATAGCGTTGCATCAAGCGATAGAGGGCCGACCGCTTCAGCACGGGTCCGCTGAGTTCTTCGATCATATCCTCGATCAGCATCACGCGGTACGCGTGATTGCTGAGGATGGCTTCGCGCGGGAGATCCTTGAGCTGCTGGCGGACGAATATGTTCCCCCACCAGGGGATAAAGAAATCCCTTCCCGTGTGCGGATAGTCATTCCGGAGTGCGGCGACCGCTTCCTCGGCCTCAGGCCTGGTCAAGGATGTGACGATGATCCGTTTCGGATTTTCCTCCATAAACTTCCGGCAGACGGCCGACCCGACGAGCCCCCATCCACCGATGACGAGGACGGTTTTCCCCTGGATATCCATACTATGATCTCGTGTGAGTGAAAATTTGGAATGGAACTGGAAAGGCGGAAAGTATGCTACAAGAATGTACGGCTCAGGGGTTGAAGAAGCAAGAAGGGGGGGTCGATATGGGTGTGCACTCTGGGCCCGCGCACCCGTGTGCGGTCGGGCCCAGAATCGATCTCTCGCCGTTGGGATGAGGCCAGCGGCTACTGTTGTGTAACGGGGAGGGAATAGACGCGATCGCCCCAACCGAGATGGAGTATACCCCCCTCCTTCCCCGATCGTTCGAACCAGATACGGAACGGATCAATAGGGGATGCTGCGGCCGTCTTCTTCATTTCCACCCTGGCAAGGTCCATCGCAGGGTCATAGTCCGGGCGTCCCGGCAATTTCTTGCTGATGATCAGCAAGAACGCTTTTTCCGTCGGGACAGAGTAAAGCGTGTAGGATCCTTTCGCGACGCGAGCGTTCCCGATCATGATATCGGCGTCGGTGTTCAGGCTTGTCGCGGAATTTGCTCCTGTCCGCCAGACGGAGTCGAGAGGGACGACCACGCCCCAGATTGTTCTCCCCCGCATGTACGGCCGGCTGAAAACGATCTTCACCTTCTTTCCGTTGAAGCTCAGCTCGGTGGAATCGGTGGGGCTGAGCGGGCGGATGCGGTCATTCTTCTCAAACGATGCGGAAACAAGTGTGTTCTCCCACATCAGTTTGAGGATACCGGACGTCTTCCCGTTTGCCTGCAGGGCGACAGTGAAAGAATCCACCGGTGAAGAGAGGGCCTCAACCTTCGCGTCGAAGCGGGCGAGATCCAGCCGCTCGTCATAATTCGTGCCCCACTGTCCCGTCTGCGTGTTGATGATGAGCTTCCATGCTTTCGGCGACGGGAGTGTCCAGAGGGTGTAGGTTCCGCGCGGAATCGGCACCCCGCCCATGACGAGGTCGAAGTTCGTCCTGAGGTGGGTGGCCAGGTTCGCCCCGGTCCGCCACACTTTGTTCCAGGGGAC
>DAIUKN010000511.1:0-2814 GCA_036848195.1 Bacteroidota bacterium | reverse complement strand
GAACCTCCGCCGTCGGGACGAGGTACAACTCATCACGCGTCACCACGTACATCTGGTCTTCCTTGTCGGGCAGCTGTCCTGTGCCCGTCGCGCTGGCGGCATTCACCAGCAGGGGCGGGAAAACCTCCGTGTATCCCGCAGCTCCTGCCTCCTCAAGGAAGAAGTTGATGAGCTCACGCTCCAGCCGCGCCCCCTTTCCAATGTACACTGGAAACCCTTCCCCCGCAATCTTCGTTCCGCGCGCGAAATCAACCAGCTGCAGTTTTTCAAGGAGCTCCCAGTGCGGTTTCGGTGTGAAATCGAGAACAGGATGTTCGCCCCATGATGCCACGACAGCGTTGTCTGCGGGTGTGCTCCCCACGGGCACGGACTCATGGGGGAGATTGGGGATTTGCAGCAGAACCGTCCGAAGCCGCTCCTCCACCGTGCGGACCTCATCGTCCAGCTGCTTGATCTCATCGGCCACCGACCGCATCTCGGTGATCAGTGCCGAGGCATCTTCGCCCTTCCCTTTCATTGACGCGACGCGCACGGAGACCGTGTTCTTGCGGCTCTTCAACGCTTCGACTTTCTGAAGGAGCTGGCGGCGCGCCTCATCGATATGCAGCACTTCATCAACGCGCCCGGGATCTTCCAGCTTTTTCCGGACTCCCTCGCGGACCAGATCCGGATGGTCTCTGATGAATTTTATGTCTAACATGGTTTGCCGTGCATTCTGATCTAGTTCTTCGATCCCCGGCTGCTCGCCGGGCCTCGGCCCGGCGGTTGACCGGGCACCGGCCCGCTGTCACCGAGTCTACGACCGGTCCGGGAGAGCTGGTTCTTGAGAATGGCAAGCCCCTCCTCCATCGTGGACGGCTTGAACCCCAGCTCCACCTCCGCTTTCAGGGTGATCAGCCCCGACTTGAGGGGACGGGCGGCAGGCTGACGGAGTGCAGAGGTCTTGATCGGTGTGATCAACTTCGGATCGAACCCGAACACCTTGGCGAGTCTGAGCGCGAATTCATACCGGTTGACGATCTCCCGGCCGGCCACATTGTAAATCCCCGTTCGGCCCAGCTCGACCGCCTTGAGTAATCCGAATGCCAGATCGTCGACAAGGGTCGGATTCCCGATCTGGTCGTCCACCACCCGGACCGGCGTTCCCTTTTCCAGACTCTGAATAAGCCAGAGGGCGAAGTTTGCCTTGACTTCCGGCGCATAACCGTAGAGCACCATCGTTCGCGCAATGACGAACGGCTGGTCTGATGCCAGCAGCGCGTTTTCGCTTGCGAGCTTCGATTTTCCGTAGTAGCTGATGGGCGACGGGCGGTCGTCTTCGGTGTAGGGTCCCGCCTTCCCATCGAAGACGTAGTCTGTCGAAACGTGCACGATCGTCGTGCTCCCCTTTCGTCCCGACTCGATAAGGTTTTCCACCCCTGTAACGTTGATCTTCCAGGCCAGTGCCCGTTCCGTCTCGCACACATCGACGTTGGTCATCGCCGCGCAGTTGAAGATCACGTCGGGCTGCACGGCGTCGACCACCTGCCGGACGTCTTTCTTTGACGTAATGTCGATCCGGAGATAGTCCGCCGACTGGTAACTTACCACCGGACGATCTTCTATCGAACTCATGGTCACGGTGTGCGGTGAACCGCGCAGGAGAAGCTCGGTCATCTTCTGGCCGAGCAATCCGTTGCTGCCAACCACGAGCACGCGCTTGGCATTCACCGGAGCGCTCCTTCCAGGGCGGTTGAGGCATCGGTCTTGCTGTCGCGGTACTTGACAATTACGGGTGCAGCGACGGCGAGGTTTTGTGACCGTGCCCACGCATCATCGAGAGGCCGCGTTCCCGGAACGACCACAGCCTGCTCCGGAATCGTCAGCGGGCGGCCGCCTTCCTTCCGATACACTTTCTGCTTCACAATATCGTACACCCGCGTGCCTCCCGTCAGAACCACCCCGGCGGCAATCACAGCACCCCGGCGCACAACCGTTCCTTCATAGATGCCGCAGTTTCCCCCGACCAGCACGTCATCCTCAATGATGACGGGAAGGGCGCCCACCGGCTCGAGAACCCCGCCCAGCTGCGACCCTGCGCTGAGATGGACCCTTTTCCCCACCTGTGCGCACGAACCGACAAGAGCGTGCGAATCGATCATCGCTCCTTCATCGACGTAGGCGCCGACATTGATGTACATGGGAGGCATGCAGACAACCCCCTTCGCCACGAACGCACCATCGCGGATGGACGATCCCCCGGGAACAACCCGGACGCCGTCCTCAAGGGAGAGATCCTTCAGGGGATAGGTCCCTTTGTCGAAGAACCGAAACCGGCCGTCGATGGAAACATCCGTCATCGATCCGATCCTGAAGCCCAGCAGGATTCCCATCTTCACCCAGGTGTTGGCGCGCCACTCATCGCCTTCTTTCACAGCGGCACGGATCTCTCCGCGGTTCAGGAAGAAGATAAACTCCTTGAAGACCCGGAGCGCCTGCTCGCGGTCAATCGCCGCGGGCTCCTGCCTGAAGAGTTCTTCGATCTGCCGCTGAAGGATCATTGCGAAACCAGACGCAGGTCCCTGAGCACCTTCTCCAGTTTCGGCCTGTGCGCCCCGCTCAGAGGCACCAGGGGTAGCCGGAGATTCTCGTCGATCTTGCCCATCATCGCCAGGGCTGCTTTTACGGGGATCGGGTTTGACTCGATGAAGTTCAGATTCATGAGGGGAAGGAGTTTGAAGTGGAGCGCGCGCGCGCTGTCGAACTTCCCCTGCAGTGCGTGGCGAACCATCTCCGAGAAAAGTTTCGGCACTTCGTTTGCAACGACCGAGATGA
>DAIUKN010000510.1:0-2824 GCA_036848195.1 Bacteroidota bacterium | reverse complement strand
CGCAACAATGAGTAAAAATATGGCAAATCCAATGAATCTCTTTCTCATGAGAAATTTCTCCTCTCTATTTCCATTCGGGTCGTTCTGTTGACGATTCGACCGAATTTTCCACAGAGGCGAGGCAATCCCCTGTGTTTCAAAGGAATTGTCTTGAAATCGTTGCCATTGCCGGATCATGCCCAGGAAGTTTCACGGTCCTGTCCACTCCCTTTCCAATCCATCGCACCCTTTCATTCCCTTGGAACAAAACCACAATATGTATGTAGCAAGATACATACCTCCCCCTGTTGCACGGGGTTGCCGGTTGCCTTGACAGGAATCAACGGTGTCCGCCCGACAGGGGGATCCATTCCGAAGGGAGGGAAGTTCCATGAAAAAGGCGGGGACAAGATCAGGAGAGTGCGACAGGAAGGGATCTTACGGCCTTCTCAAGGCGCGACATCCCTTGAAAACCAGGAGAAATAAAAAGGGGGGGGGATGGTCCCCCCCCCTTCGCGAGGTTCCCGATTCCTGCTACTTCGCGTGGCAGCTGAGACAGAGATTGCTCCCCGTGTCTTCGACCCAGAGGAGCTTCGCGCCGTCGTTCTTCGTGTTGTGTACGTCGTGGCAGGACGCGCACTCCACCTTGCCGCCGTACAGAACATCGTTGATCGTCAGGCCGCGGGTCGACCCGAGCATCGGGTTTCCCGTCGTCCGGATCTCGTCGTCCCCCGCCGCGATCACGCCCGCGTAATCGAAGCCGATCGGGTGGTGGTTGGTGAGGAGGCCGCCGCCGCCGATATAGATCCGGCTGGCCGGCGTGGCCCGCGGGCCGGTGGAGCTCCCGATGGACGACGAGGGGGCGAACCCGTACTGGGCGACCGCGAGGCTGCCGTCATGGCAGCTCAGGCAGAGCTTCGACACGCCACCCGGCTGACCGGGGATCTGCCCGTCGATCCCGGCGTTCAACTGATGCTGGATGCTGTTGGGGATCACCGGGGCGCCCGGATCGGTGTTCGAATACCCCGTAAACGTCAGGGTGGTGACCGCGTGGTTCCACAGGGGGTAATAATCGAGCGCGCCCGGGTCGCCGAGCTTGTACGCATGGTGCGGGGCATGGCAGAAGATGCATTTCCTGTCCAACGGATCGAGGCCGGCCACGCCCCAGGCGAGCCCCTGCCCCGTCGCAAAGCTCAAGTCGTGGGCCGAACCCGTGATTCCGGTCCCCGGGAGCGCGGTGATCGCCGCGAAGGCCACGGACGACACCATCAGCATCCCGATCGCGATCAACAACGCCGAAAGAGTGATCTTTCTCATCGTTTCTGTTCCTCCATCCTTTTTTTTACTCACTGATGTCACCGTCCGCTTCGCCTTTCTCGACACCCCCGCATCTCGAAAGGCCCAACCTATGGCAGACAAACCTATTGTGTCTATGTTAGGAGCAATTCGTATGCCAACCCGGGAAACGGCCCGCAGGGCAGGGAGCGATCTCTTAATATAATGATTCATAACGTTTTTTAGCAACATGCCTCCAGGCCCCCAGGATCCGGGCGAAAGGCGATGGACCGGTGAAATCCCCAATGGAGGTAGCAATATACCTAACCCGGGGAGGAAAATCCCCACCAAAAAGAAAAGGCAGGAGGGAGGACTCCCTCCTGCCTTTCCGGTGCAACCGGGCCGCGCTGAGGCTACGGCGTTGTGGAAGTGAAGGTTAACGTACCGTCGGCCGGACCCAACGTGACGCTCTGCGGACTGGATCCGGTGAACAACCTTCCGGCCTTGTACGCGGTCACCGAATACGTGCCCGCGGACAGGTTCATGGTCGTCGCATAGACACCGCTCGCGTTCGTGGTGCCCTGCGCCACGGTCACGTTGCTGGCGTTCTTCACGGTGATCGTCACGCCGGACAGGTTGGCGCCTCCGCTCCCCTTGGCGGTGGAGGTGATGCTGAACTTCGTCTTCGCAGTCGTGAAGTTCGTGGTCGTAGCGTCGGGGCCGACCGTTATGGCGGCGGTCGGGTTCGTTTCGGCGAATGCCGCTCCGGACTTGTAGGCATTCACGGAGTAATTCGTTCCGGGCTTCAGGCCCGCGAAGCTGTAGCTGAAGGGACCGGAACCCGTCCCCGGAGTGGTGTAGTTGGCAATGGCGACGGTCCCTCTCTTCAGGGTGAGAAGCACGGAGTTGGCAGTCGCCGCGCCCGTCGGTCCCGCGGTCACCGTCACCGGGATCTGGAAGGTGGCGGCGGTGGCGGAGCCGGTTGCATTGCTGAAGAGCCCCGCGCTGTCGGTCGCCTTCATGGTGATCGTGAAGGTCCCCGCGGTGTTGTAGGTGTGGGTGGCCGTGGCGATAGTGACATTCGTGTAGCTGTTCGAACTGCTGTCACCCCAGTTCACGGCGTACGTGACCGTCGAAAGGTCCTCGTCCGTGGTGGTGTTGGTGAGGGCCGCCACCCAGGTGTTGTTGTTGAAGGCCACCGTGAAGCCCGCCACCGGGGCCACGTTCGCCGTGGGGGGCGGATACGTACCGTCATGAACGCCGGCCGCAAAGGCCGCGAGGGTGGCCTTGGGGTAATACATCGCGTCTGCCACTACCCGCTCCGCCACTGCGTATACCGGGTTCGCCTCGTTCGGCCCGCCGCCGTGGCACTGCCCGCAGGCGTAGTCCACGTCGACCCAGACCGCGTTGGCGTACGAACCATCAGGAGACGCATTGCCGACCTTCTTGGTAGCCGTAGCCGGAGGTATACCGAACTCGGCTGCCGTCGGGAAGGTTCTGTAGTTGGGGTCGGAATTGACTCTCCACAGATGCATCGGGAAGCCGCCCGAGGTCGCCTTGGGCATGTGGC
>DAIUKN010000509.1:0-2825 GCA_036848195.1 Bacteroidota bacterium | reverse complement strand
ACTTGCGGGCCAGCAGGCCGTCGAATGTGTCAGTCAGCGCCGCGAGGACGATAATGCACGCACCCCAGAACCGCGCCGTGGGGAGAGACGAAAGCATGACAAAAGCAAACGGGATGGTCAGGAGGGCGCGAGAGATGCTCAGCAGATTGGCGGGAGTAAAGAATTCACGCCTCATTCTCTTCCTTCTTCTGATTCGTATCGATCGGAACCGGGTACCTGCCGCTGAAACACGCCGTGCAGTAATTCTCACCGTTCTCATTCGGGGCGGAAGCCAGCATATCCTCAATGCTCAGGTAGCCGAGACTGTCCACGCCGAGCGCCTCGCCGATCTTTTCCACGTCCCCGTCGCACTGGTTGGCGATAAGCTCTTTGGGCGTGGGGAAATCCATACCGTAGTGGCATGGATGCGTGATCGGGGGGGAAGAGACGCGGAAATGTACTTCTTTCGGCCCCGCCTGACGGACCAGCTGCACCAGCTGCCGAGAAGTGGTTCCGCGCACAATCGAATCGTCGACGATCACGACCACATTGTCCTTCAACACGCCCTTGACCGTGTTAAATTTCGTCTTGACCTTGTTCATCCTGATGTCCTGCCCGGGCTGGATGAAGGTCCGGCCGATATAATGGCTTCTGATCAGCCCAATCTCCAGCCTTGCATTACCCCCCTCCTTGTTGGTTGCCTGAACATATCCCATCGTTGCGGTATTGCTGGAGTCCGGCACATTGATGACGATCAGTTTGTCGGCCGGATCCCTGGGGCGCACCGGCTGGGATTTCGCGAGGTTCTTCCCCAGCTTACGCCGGACCTTGTCCACGCTGTGCCCGAAGACCCTGCTATCCGGACGAGAAAAGTAGATGTACTCGAAGATGCAGTGGTGCGGAATGGCGGGCCGGTCATCGATCCGGATCGAGGTCACCTCACCGGCCCGGTGTGCCTGTTCATCGATGATGACGATTTCACCGGGCTGGACATCACGGACGTATTCCGCATCGACGATGTCAAACCCGACCGTCTCTGACGAAACGAGGAAGGTTTTCCCCTTCTTCCCGAGGGCAAGGGGCCGGAAGCCCGAATGGTCTCGCGCGGCAATCAGAGCGCTATCGGTAAGGATAACGAGGGAAAAAGCGCCGCGAACCTGGGCGAGAGCATCGCGGATCTGGTCGATCTGTTCTTTTTCCTTGCTCCGGGCGATGAGGTGGAGAATAACCTCCGTGTCGGACGTTGTCTGGAAAATCGTCCCTTCATTCTGGAGTCTTCTTCGGATTTCGCGAAAGTTGGTGAGGTTGCCGTTATGAGCAATGGCGATATTTCCGCCCTTGTACAGAACGGTGAACGGCTGAATGTTCGCCTTATTGTCGGAGGCGCCGGCGGTAGAGTACCTGTTGTGTCCGATGGCCATGGAGCCGCGGAGGAGATCGGTCAGGATGCCGTTGCCCTTGTAGACGTCGTCCACAAGGCCGAAGTCCTTATGGACGTGAAACCGCTGCCGCTGTGCTGCGGGATCGAATTCAGACGCTACGATGCCGGATCCCTCCTGCCCGCGATGCTGCTGGGCGAGGAGACCGTAATACGCCACCTGTGCCGCTTGAGGGTCGCCGTACACGCCGAACACGGCGCAATGACAACGGGGCTTATCGAGAGAAGAACGTTTCATACCGGGAAATATACGAGAAGATTCCGCGTGAAACAAGGGAGGCCGCGCGGGTCAGTCCGCAACCGTATCGATGAGAAAATGTTCGTCGTCCCTCGCGGGGTAGTCGGTCGTGAAATGGAGCCCGCGGCTCTCTTTCCTTTTCATCGCGCACCTGATGATCAGCATGGCGCAAAGCGCGAGATTCCGGAGCTCGAGCAGCTTTTCGGTCACCTTCGTCTTCTTGTAGAAGTTCTCCACCTCTTCGCTGATCAGTTCCATGCGGTGAAGTGCCCTCTGCAGACGGAGATCGGATCTGACGATGCCCACGTAATCCCACATGATCTGTTGAATTTCTTTCCTGTTATGGGAGATGAGGACCCACTCCTCGGCATTGAACGTGCCGCTGTCGTCCCAATCCCGGATTGCAGGAATCACGTGGTCGCCGTCAGGGAGGTGCACAATGGATTGCCGTGCCGCGCGATCCGAAAACACCAGCGCTTCCAGCAGCGAATTGCTGGCGAGGCGATTCGCCCCGTGAACGCCGGTCATGCTCACCTCACCCGTGGCAAAGAGCCCTTCGATATTCGTCTCTCCGTTGATGTCGCTCATCACGCCGCCACAGGAGTAGTGTGCGGCCGGAACGACGGGGATTGGTTCCTTCGTTATGTCGAGCTTGTATCGTTCCATGCAGGTGGCGTAGATGTGGGGAAAGTGATCCCGCACATCGGCCGCCGGCAGGTGCCTCAGGTCCAGCAGCACATATTCGTCTCCCCTCTTCTTCAGCTCCGTATCGATGGCGAGCGCAACGATGTCGCGGGGGGCCAGCGACCTTCTCGGGTCGTAGTGCTGCATGAATTCCCCCCCATCCTGCGCTTTCAGGACGCCTCCGAATCCTCTCACCGCTTCCGAGATGAGAAACGCCGGGCTTCCGGAGTTGAAGAGCGTCGTCGGGTGAAACTGGATGAACTCCATGTTTGCCACTGCCGCGCCGGCGCGACGTGCCATGGCGACACCGTCCCCGGTGGCAATGAGGGGATTGGTGGTGTGGAGATAGACGTGTCCAAGGCCGCCCGTCGAGAGGAGAACAACGGGAGCGAGAAACGTATCGACCCGGCGCTCTTTGTCGTTCAGGGCGTACGCCCCCCAGCAGTGAATCCTTCTCTCTCCGCCGGGCCGCGGCCGGACGAGATG
>DAIUKN010000508.1:0-2828 GCA_036848195.1 Bacteroidota bacterium | reverse complement strand
CGTCTTCGTCGCAGACGACGTATCATCGAAGGTGAGGCGATAGCTGTTTCCAGTCAGCTGCGTCGGATCAACGACGTTGACAACAACAGTGGCCCCGCCTGATCCCGCGATGTGACTTGCGACGGGACCCGAGGACCTCGGCGTCCGTTTGACGAATCGAGGAGTCCTGTCAGACGCTGAGTTTGTGCCATTGCTGACATCAATCTTGATGACGGCATTGTCTGAATTCGGCAAAGGCCCTATCGTCGCAATCCGGACCCGGGCTGCCGTGTCACTCTGGAATGTGAAACCGGCGAACTGAACAAAGTGACCGCCGTTGTCAGCACTATACGAAAAACTCGCGGTCAAGGATCCACCTTTGGACCCCCCGAGAAGGAGATTCAACGAGATCGTGTCTTTGACGAGTGTGGCACCGACGAAGCGATCTCTATTGAGCAGACCGGCATACAGCGATGCATTGGTTCCGTTGTCTACCGCGAAATAGCTCGATTGATCCTGGCTGTAGATATGTCCATCGCTATTCTTCAGGAAGATCTTCAAAAGCCCGAATGCACAATCGCCGACATTTTGTGTGTTCCAGACGAAAGTTCCGACATTTGAGAGAGAAGAAACGAGCATTTTCCACGTCCTCCCGGCGTCGGGGCTATACTGGATTTCCACGCTGTCCGCCGGGTTCACTGCACTCCAGGAGATCGATTCGGAACCTCGCAAAACTCTGTAGGACTTCAGCCCGGTTAAGGCAACTGCACCTCCCGTCATCCTGTACCTGCCAAACACCCAGGGGAAAAGGTATGGAAAGTCGTAAGACTCATCCCATATAACGTGATGTCCGTATTGATATTCTGTGTAGAATAGGTCGGCGTGGCTCCAGACATTCGCTGCAATGACGCTGTCCGGAAGTCCGGTGCAATCCCCGTTGTGGCAGTGCGTATAGACGACTTTTCGTCCGAGGGATTGTAGCCCCCCAATGATGTCGCGTGACCACTGAACCGGAACGACTTCATCTTGCGCCCCGTGAAAATTCCAGATCGGGACCCGCAGTATGGCGGGGGCGCCATCGCTCCCCCAACCGGCGCTCATGGGAACGGCCGCCGCAAAACGATCCGGGAAGCTCGTGATCAGATCCCAGGTTCCAAAGCCGCCCATGGAGAGTCCCGTAACATACATTCTGTTGCCGTCGATGGAGAACTCAGCGGCAAGGGAGTCGAGGATGTTGTTCGCCGTTGCAAGTTCTGGCCCACTCCAGGACTTTCCACCTGGGCACTGGGGAGCAACGACAAAGCACGGGTATTTTGCCTGGTTGATCGGGTCAGCCCACGAAGTCGCCAGGCGCCAATTCTGGATTTGGATCAGGTTGTCAGATCCCCGCTCGCCAGACCCGTGAAGGGCCAGAACGATTGGATAACGCCTGGAGGGGGTGTAGGATTCCGGGACGAAAAGACGATACGGCAACGTGGTGCCGTTGTACGTGAGCGAACGGGCGACGAACTTGGCTACAATGGATGGTTGCGTGTGTCCTTGCTGAGCAGGGAATCCCAGAGCCAGCATATGAATCAAGAGGAGGAACGGGAGGCGACAGTGCGAGGTCTTCTTCTTCATGATTTCCTCCTCTGCTCATCGAGGGCAGTGCGGGTCACGACAATTCCGGCGAGAAGGTGATGCGAAATCCACAACTGCGGGCGCAGGGCTGTGATCCTGCTTGCTGCAAGAGTTAACTACAGACGAAATTGGTGACGGAATGCCCTTTGGTACGCGATTTCCCAGGCAAAGTCAAGCGTTGCTTGGTATCGCTTCTCATCGCGCACCAGAGCCGGGGGTCTGGGCGGGAGGCAGAACAAATGGTCTCGCGACGAAGGCCTGGAAGACCCGGCGGTCCAAGACAGCCGTTCGAACCCGGGCAAGAACTGGCGTCACTCGCATGAGGTGATCGCTCGTTTTTGTTTGAGGTGCCGAGGAGTGGTTGAAACCTCAAGCAGACGAACCTTTTAGAGTCTGGCATTAGTTGTGGCGTGATCGATCCTTGCCCACCCATCGAGGGTTTGCGTCTGTGAGGGATTCTTGCTAGTTTGGATCGTGGTAGTGCTCACTCCACCTCTTTTCCCATCCAGTCTCAGCTCTCCAAAATTTCATTGTGTCGCCACTATGCAAGGAGCTTGTGCATGCAAAAGGCAGAAATTCAACAGCGCGTTGAGAAGGTTGTTGCGCAGGTTTTGAAAGTCGATTCCAAGGACCTCAAACCCGAATCGAACTTTGCCTTCGATCTTGGCGCCGATTCGATGTCCAGCGTCGCGCTGGTCGCGGCATTCGAGGAGGAATTCGACATTGAAATGGAAGAAGACAAGGCGCGTGAAGTCCAGACGGTAGGCGAGGCGGTCGAGTTCATCGCTCAGTCCCTTCCCAAGGACTAAGACGTCGGAGGCATCATGTCCCTCACCTCCGAAGAGCGGATCAGGAATCTCGAACAGATTTTCTATCCCGCATCGGTCGCGGTCCTCGGTGCGACAAAGATTCCGGGGACCGTCCCCTTTGACATCTTCTACAATATCCTGAAAGACAGTTTTCAGGGGACGATTTTTCCCGTTAGCCCGAACGCAAAGTCGATTGCGGGCGTTCGCGCGTACAAGTATGTTGTCGATATCCCTGACCCTGTGGATCTCGCCATCATCGTTTTCCAGAGCTCCGTGGTGCATCTCGCGATGGAACAGTGCGGACAGAAGGGAATCAAGGCGGCGATTGTCATCTCCGCGGGCTTCAAAGAAGTGGGAGGAGCCGGACTGGAGCGGGAGCTGCAGATGACTCTCTTCGATCGGGTGCGGGGTCGGCTGCAG
>DAIUKN010000507.1:0-2835 GCA_036848195.1 Bacteroidota bacterium | reverse complement strand
AGAATCATGAACTGGGCTTTCCGCACGATCCTGACTATCACGCTGCTCGCCCTTCCGCTCCTTCTTTATCTTGGACTGCGTTTAGCAGCCTCCGTAGCGCGTCTTCGGACTGGCCTGCGACGCACCGCGAGGAGAGTTGTGGTTGGAGTTCTTGTTTGGTTTAGTCTTTTCCCTCTCGTTGTCTTTGCTGAGAACTTCCTTGGAATGGCCAGAGACCGGTTCGACCTCGTCGGCGGGGGTCCTCTGGTCGATTGTCTTCTGGTCTACCCGTTTTGGATCGCGCTCATCGTGGCGGTAGAGCTGGCACCGGTATTTCTCCTTATCGACCTGGCCTCGGTGGCGAGCCGGTTGCGGGCCTCCGTTCGAGAACAATGGCAACGGAAGCTGGCGATCGTGCGGGTCGCGCTTGCGGCAGGCGGCGTACTTTTCATCTCCGTGCGCGCCTTCACGGATACGAGCCATGTACGGGACACGGTCGTGAAGAGCGGAGTACACAACCTTCCCCGTACACTCGAAGGTCTTCGAATCACGGTCGTGGGTGATCTGCAAGTGGACAGATACACAGGGGCGGCAAAGGTTGATCGGCTGCACCGGATCGTCGAATCCCGTACTCCGGAATTGCTCTTCTCGCCCGGAGACGTCGTCACTGGAGGGACCGATTACATTGCTTCGGCTCTGTCGGCGATGTGCATCGTGAAGGGATCGGTCGCCTCGATTGCCGTCATGGGAGACCACGATTATTGGTCGGCGCCCGAAGCAATCGAAAAGGGGTTTCGGGAATGTCGATGGGACTTTTTGGACAACGAGCACAGAGTTCTTGAGTACCATGGAAATCAGATCCTGGTGACGGGTCTGACCCATATCTATAGCCAGAGACTGAACGAACCCGTTCTCGACAGCATTCTCTCTCGCGCACCCCGGGCCGATCTCAAGATTCTCCTTGTTCATCAGCCGGCGCCGTGGCTCATCCAGAGCGCCGCCAGGTACGGATACCATCTCGTGCTTGCCGGACATACGCACGGTGGGCAAATCGTGTTTCACCCGCTCGGCATACAGTTCACACCGAGCATGCGCGAGACCCCATATTTCAGTGGAGAGTACCGCCTCGGGTCGATGAGCATCGTTGTCACAAATGGCATTGGACTCACGCTGGCGCCTGTTCGCTATTTCGCGCCGGCGGAAGTTACCACGGTAGTTCTTACGGGAGATGAACAGTGAGAAGTGGAGTGTCAGTTTGAACGGATTGACCTGGTGGGGGCAATACACTGAACAGCGAAGGATTGCTCCCGGTGCTGAGGAATTGAAAATTCGGCAGGAAAGGAGAACACCACCATGAGCAAATTTGGGGTTTCGATTGTGGCCGCGCTTGTCGGTTTGGCAGTCGGAGTTTTCGCGGGGTATCTGCTCTTCTCCCGCAGTACACCGGAGCCGTCTGCCGCTGCTGCGCAGCCTTTCTACTACCGCCTGAATGATTCGATGGTCGTTCGGCACACGATCTCTGTCTCCGAAAACAAGCTGGGTCATAAAGTGGACACGGTTGCCATCGAGTCGAGATAAGCCAGCATCGCGTCGTTGCGCTGAGATTCACACCGATTCTCGTTCTTTGAGCCCGGCCGACAGATTCAGGGAGCTGGCTTCAGTCGAGGACCTCCACTGTGCGTGTGAAAGGTTCACTGCTGATTCCGGCCTTCCACACCTCTCGACAAGGGAAGGGGGTCAGTATCTCCTGTCCCGATTCGCGGGACAGCCGGGGTGCTTCCCAACTCTTTCAGAATCCTGAAATGCGAGGACACATGACCGCACATGGGAGAACTCGACGGGAGCAGAGGATTACCCGTCGCCCATCTGCCGCCCAAGATTCGCCTTGACCGCTAGCACTTGATTCTGGGGCCCCTCCTGCCGTACATTGCCCAGAGACTCGAATCTCCTGCCGATCCCAATTTCTCACACATCAGCGGATGAATGTCAGATGAACAAGAGAAGCCTTCTGCTCCTCGTTCCTGCAGTGACGCTCTGTTGCTCTTTGTCCGGAGGAACCGAGCCCTCAGACCCTCCGCCGAATTCTCCTGCCGACTTTCAACTCACCGGCAGTCTCCTCACGGTCCGTTACAGCGGCCGGATAATTCTGAAAGGGGTGATCCACGACGATGGGGGAGGTTTCACGGTGGGGGAAACCCACCAAGAGATCGATGGAGCAGTGAACCAGGTCTTCACATTGACCTCCGCGAGAGGTCAGCAGCTGACCCTTGACGATACGGTCACGGCGGGTGATCAGTCGTTCCCCTGCGAATCCGACCGGCCTGCGCGGGGTGCCAAATTCGTCCGTCACGCGATCGGGTTGAGTCAGAGCCGGCTTAACAGAGCGGTGTACGACCGGACTATGGACTGGGTTATTTCCGTGGATGAGCCGGCGCTGGTGAAAGTTCTCCCAACGCAATCGACCGCTTCTGAGCATCGTTTCAGCCTGCTCGTCATCGGGAACGAGATCTCCCTCCGATTCCGGCCGCACTTCTACCAGAAACACCGCGGACTGGTATTCTTCGAGCCCTGGACGTATCGCGTCTGGGACAAGCCCGTCGTGGGCTGGTGCTCGTGGTTTGCGTACTCTGACGCGATTTCTGACGCAAAGGTGCGGCATGCCGCCGATGTCCTGGCCGAGACACTTAAACCCTACGGGTTGGAGTATCTCCAGATCGACGACGGATATCAAAGAAACCCTGTCGGCTGGCCTGATCGATGGCTCCATCCCAACGAGAAGTTCCCTCTGGGGCTGAAGAAGCTGAGGGACTATATCCGCGACAGGGGATTGCTCCCTGGAATCTGGACGAATACGTG
>DAIUKN010000506.1:0-2835 GCA_036848195.1 Bacteroidota bacterium | reverse complement strand
GGGCGGCTGTGATCGAGTTGACGGCGCCGGAACCGGCCGCGGAGGGGCGGGTGGAGACATCTGCTGACGGGTAGCACCTCGCTCGCGCGCAGTTCGATCCCGGTCGAGCTGTTCCCGATTCGTGTTTGGCGCGGGGGTATCCCGGGTCCAGGTTTTTTCCTGTCGCTTCTCCCACTGTCGATTCTTCGTAGACCGAAGGATATTCCCATCCCTATCCGAGAAAGTGCTCTGATTCCGCAGCTTTTGATCCCGCGTGACCTGGGGTGGCCGCGGCGTTGAGCGGTCCTCCGTTCCGCCCGGGCGGCCACCCGGACGAACGTCGACTGCGCCGCCGGCACGGGTCGGGAGCTTGCTTCGAGGAACCACCCGATCCCGAACATCCGGCCGATTGTAGAGATTGGCTCCCCCGGGGCGAATCACACCGCTGGGGCGAACCCCGGAATGCGGCCGACCGCCTCCGCCGGGCTTATTGGCCCAGTACCCGGGGCGGTAATGATTGTGGTCCCCGATGTTAATCGAAGTGCCACCGCGTCGATAAACAGGCCTCTGGTATCCGCCGGGGCCGTACCATCCGCCTGCGCCGTACCAGTGGCCTGGTCTGTAATTCGGAGGATGATAGTAGCCTGGACGATAGTAGCCGCCGTACCCCCATCCGAACGCATACCCAACAGAGTAGAATCCGTTCCACCAGCTCATTCCATGCCGCCAGCCAAACCACGGATCATAGTAAACGTGCATTCCCCAGGTATAGGGGCGCGGATAGTAGATCCGATGCCAGGGACGGTAGTAATACCCGGTCCCATACACAATGCTCCCATAACATGGGAACGACCAGAGATACCCCGGAGTGTACCCGACATACACCACTTCCGGCGTCGAATGATAGACGCGGACGTAGGTAACATTGTAGACGGGAGCGCTCGGAGGTATTGCCTGTATCTTTTCCTCGGGGATTCTGTCTGCAACCTCCCACGGTCCGTTCGCAGAGCCGGAAGCAAACCAGACACCATTGTCCACCGCATAGTACCTGCCGTCAATTCTGAGGACCTGCATGCCGGTGTTCGAAGCATATTCCACCGATGTACCCTGGATGGGTTCGAACTGCGGGGATCCGTCGTACACAACCTCGAGCTTCGCTGCATTTCGGTCAATGGCGGCCGTCTGGGGGATCTCTGCATCAAGAAGCGCATCCTCCGCCTCCTCGGTCCCCGCGACAGCCACGCGGGCCTGGCCGATATCTGACCCTACGGGAATCTTCGTGAAGCCTGCCGGCAGCTTGTCGCTGCGGACGAAGCTCCACGGCCCGGCCATGGAGCTGCTCTTGAACCAGCGACCTGACACCAACACGAAGGTGTTGTTCGTGGCCAACTCTCGCGTGACCACCGTTTCAGTATTGGTGGCATACAGAAGGTCGCCGTCCGGTAACGGCTTCCAGACGGGCTCACCGTTAAACACAATGAGTTCCGTCGGCTCGGTCGCGACAACGATCTTCGGCGGTTCGGCCAGCTCGAGGGACTCCGTCACCGAGTCCGGCGGGAGCATCGCAAGCAGGTCATTTGACGGTTTCGCTCCGGGCAGCCATGGGCCCTTAGGATCGCTCGCCGAGTACCAGGCCTTTCCGCTGCAGAGAAGATATTTTCTGGACCGCGAGTCCCGCACGACAAGCATCGGTGTGTTCGCCACACGCTCGTAAGGAGAGTCTCCGATCTTCTCCAGCCGTGGCTCTCCGTCATAGAGCAGGAGGACCGAGAGTTCATTGGTGAAAATGATCCTGGGTGGATCATTCTTGAGTTCAGCTGCGCTTTTCGCCTCCCGCTCCGCAACTGCAAGACTTGCGCTCAGACGGTCCATCGAGATGGGAATCCCTTCCGCCGGCACCTGTGATTCAACGAGCTTGCTGAATTGCTCCTGTTGTTCAGCCGTCGCGCCGGTCCATCGCACTTTCGTCACATCGAGCTCGGTCAGAGTCGCCGTCCTCGAGTCTTTGTCCACGTTGACCCGGCCTTTGAACCATAGCGCTCCGAAGACCGGTTCGTCCTTTCCGGTTGTTTTTATCGCCATCGCCGCCCGGCCCGTGAGAATACCCTTCTTGAAGGTCTCGGCCTGAGGTTGATACACCACGACACTCCCTTTGTTCGTAGCAAATTCCCGGGGCCAACCCGGGTCCGAATCCTGGGCAAGAAGATGCCAGGGAGAGAGAAGGCCGGCCACCGCTATCGGCATGACCGTGAGCGCGCGGAGAATCTTCGTGACTAGTCCCATGAGGGCACCCATTGATGGTTGTCAACGGCGATGAAATGTCTGTGGACTAAAGTACACGTACAGCTTCCCTTGCAGTCGGAGGGGACGCCGTCCCGAAACAATGTCGCAGCGGCCCTTCTCAACTAATGTCGACTTCTCCCATGCAAATTTCAAGTCTCATTCAAGCGTTTTGACCACCCCTTGCGGAAGGTCAAGAGCTTTCTTACATTCCTTAGGTACGCGAGGATCTCCACTCTTCCCGTTCTTTGCATGGCTTGTCGATCGTTGACATCTCTCATCATGCGCGCGATGATCTCCCTTCCCTTCGCACAATGTGACAGCCTCGGCGCAGCCAGCGTCCGTGGAACCAAAAGAATACGCCCATCGGATTGCTTCTCACCTTTGTGGTTCCCCTTTACCGGTAGCATATCCTCTCAGGAGCTGTCTCTGGTTTCCCAGCTTCGATTCCGTGATCGTGTCACACGCGGCTTCCAGATCCCCATTCCGTTGAGCGGTCCGACAGAGAGGATCACAATGGCCATCAAAAACTGCCCGGCAATTCTTCTCCGACTCTCTCTCCTCTTCGTTCTTGCA
>DAIUKN010000505.1:0-2863 GCA_036848195.1 Bacteroidota bacterium | reverse complement strand
ATGCAACATTGCGGAATGCCGGGTCGGCCTCCCCTGCCGGTGACGCCCAGCCCATTGCTCCCGTGACACCGCCGGTTCGATGGACGCGAGCCGTCCCGTCACGGGGAGTGGGACGGGGCGGTGAATCGGGAATCAGAGCAAAGGCATCCTGGCGCACCGTGACGTCTCCTGAGACCAGCTCAGTGGAGACGACCGGTATCCTGGCGTCACCAAGTGTCTGCGTGCGGACGGCGAGTTCTTTCCCCTGAATGCCGACGCTGACCTCTGTCAGCGCCCTTGCATAAGGCCCGGGGCCAAAGTCATAGGCCAGCGCTCCCCGTTCGTCGATCAGGGTCTTCTGCCAATCATCGGGGAGGCAGATTGCGGCCAACGACCGGGCCGGTGCATAGCGGAAGTCGATGGTCCGGTCCTGGGAATGGACTGACGCCATGAGCAGGATCAGGAGAGAAAGAAGGCTCCAAGGGATGGCAGAGCGCCGTTTCATGATTGTCGGATTGCGCGGCTGTTTCTATGTCCCGCATTCCAAAG
Organism: Bacteroidota bacterium; assembly: GCA_036848195.1. Classification (GTDB taxonomy): domain Bacteria; phylum Bacteroidota; class Ignavibacteria; order UBA10030; family UBA6906; genus DAIUKN01. The sequence goes on along the minus strand of DAIUKN010000505.1, from coordinate 2,335 downwards.
CGCGAGCGATAGCTCTCATTATTTCTTCAGCGACTTCAATTCGGGGATCGAGACCCATGTCCGGTTTCGCCACGACTCGATTCCCTTCTCGGCCAGCTGAACGCCTTTCGCACCTTCGAGCAGGTCCCAGGGGAACGGCTCATCTTTCACGACATGCCGGAGGAAGAGTTCCCATTCGACCTTGAACGCATTGTCGTACCGGGCCTCACCCGGCACCGGGATCCAGTTTTCGTAGAAGTTCAGGGGATTTTCGATGTCGGGATTCCAGATGGGGCGCGGCGTCGCCTCATACGGCTGGATCCAGCACTGTCTCAATCCGGCCACCGCCGAACCGCGCGTACCGTCAACCTGAATGGTCAGAAGATCATCCCGGCGCACCCTCACTGCCCACGACGAATTGAAGTGGGCGACGATTCCGTCGCCGATCTCAAACGTGGCGTAGGCGGCATCGTCGGCCGTACAGTCATACGGCTTGCCGTTCTCGTCCCATCGTGTCTTGATGTGTGTAGCCCCGAGGCAGGAGACGGCTCTGACGGGACCGAAGAGGGTGTCGAGAACATAGCGCCAGTGGCATAGCATGTCGAAAATAATTCCGCCACCGTCCTCTTTCCGGTAGTTCCAGGAGGGACGTTGCGGCGGGGCGGCGTGTCCTTCAAACACCCAGTATCCGAATTCCCCGCGAATAGAGAGGATGGTGCCGAAGAACCCCGTATCGATCAGCTGTCGGAGTTTGAGGATACCGGGTAGCCATAGTTTGTCCTGCACAACGCCGTGCTTCACGCCCTTCTGTTCTGCCAGTTGATACAGTTCGTATGCATCGCCGGTTGTCAGAGCTGATGGTTTCTCGCAATAGATATGCTTCCCGGCGTGGATAGCCTTCTTGACGCTTTCAACACGATGGTTCGTTGTCTGCGCATCAAAATAGACCGTGGCATTCGGGTCTTCCAGCGCCCGCGATAAGTCGGTGGTCCAGCGCTGGACACCCGACTGTGCCGAAATGGACTCGAGCTTCTCCGGATTGCGTCCGACAAGGATGGGGTCGGGCATGATGACTTCGCGGTCGTTCAGCCGTACTCCGCCCTGCTTCATGATGGCAACAACCGACCGGATCAGATGCTGGTTCATCCCCATGCGGCCCGTAACACCATTCATCACGATACCAACGGTATGGGTAATCTGTTTTTCCATGGTCGGGGTCTCCTCAGGGAGTTTCTCGTCGTTCATCGGGACGGTGCGTCGGTGAATTGCGGGTGTGCACCCTGCGGGAGTGGAGGTGCATCGATACCTGCCTTCGGCAAGGTCCCCTCCAGTTCCTGTCTCCAATGCGCAACATCACCAGCAGGGCCGTAGCAGTAGATCATCTTCATCGGCACGGACCCCGTATTGGTCAGCTGGTGGAAGACACGCGGCGGGATTGAGACGGCTTGCCCTGCCGAGACGAATTGGCGTTCTTCACCAAGACACATCTCTCCGCTTCCGTCCAGGATGAAATAGATCTCCTCCTGCTCCTGATTGTGCCATGGTACCTGGCCCCCCCCGGGTTCGAGCGTGACGAGGCCCATGCAGAAGTTTGTTGCCTGCACGGGTGACGCGCCGCCGACGAGGTTCTGCGTCCGACGCCGTGCCGGATACGTGCGTCCTGGGATCTTCTGAAGATCAGCAATGATCATGATCGCCTTTCACGTTTCGTTGTGAACGTGCCCGGCGGGTTGTGCCCGCCCTCATAATGTGCGCAGCAGGTCCTTCATCCAGAGCGTCACTTCCCAGAGATCGGCCACGGGCTGGCGTGTGTAGGGGAGTGCCGGCATGTACGGTGCCGGACCGAATTCCGGACAGATCGCGATCGATCCCGATCGCCGGTCCACAATCTTCTTCCACCAGCCCATATGCGCGTCCAGCTCCCGCTTCCATTCGGGGGCTCGCGGATCAGAAACCTGCGGGCCTTCCGGATGTCCGACTCGTGCGTGGATATAGTCTGTGCGGGCAATAGCGAGCTCGAGTGCCTCCTGCTGATCTTCCAGCAGCGACTCGTGAACGCAACACCAATGTGAAAAATCGGCTGTCAGACGGAGATCCGGGAGGGTTTTGAGGATTTCCGTAGCTGCTGGTGCTGAGAACAGGGCACGCCCGCGGTGTGTCTCATGGGAGATGGAAATCCCATACTCCCGACTCAACGCGAGGCTCTTTTCGAATATCGCACAATTCTCAGCGAATGGAAAGAAGTCTTTGCCGGTGTGACAGTTGAGATGGGCGACGCCCGCTTCAGCCGCCAGCGAGATGCCCCGCTCGAGTGACGTACGATGTTCTGCGGGGGTCGATCCTTCCGTGGTGATCA
>DAIUKN010000504.1:396-2865 GCA_036848195.1 Bacteroidota bacterium | reverse complement strand
ACCTGACCGTTCCGGGGCCGTCGTCGTGGCTTGCCGACGGCATCGTGAGCCACAACTCGGGGGCGATCGAGCAGGACAGCGACCTGATCCTGTTCGTCTACCGCGAGGAGATGTACGCCAAGGAGAAGACGCCGCAGGAGGCGAAGGGGGTCGCCGAGATCATCATCGGGAAGAACCGGAGCGGCCCCATGCGCGACGTGAAGCTCGCCTTCCTCTCGCAGTTCACCCGCTTCGAGGACCTGGCGCAGGACCTCGAGTAGAACATCCCACCGGGGATGCTCTTCCTCGGGGGATCACAATCCGACGTATTGCACGGTATTGACGATTGACGTACAATGTATGACATGAAAACCTCCGCCGTCACAATCCGCATCGAGTCGGACCTCCAGCGTCTGCTCGACAAGGTCTGCAAGCAATCCGGCCGCACGCGGAGCGACATCGTTCGCGACGCGCTCAAGCGCCAGCTCTCGATCCTGCGCTTCGAGCAGTTGCGCCGCCAGGTCCTGCCCTTTGCGGAAGCACGGGGGTATCTCACGGACGAGGATGTGAACAAGGCCGTGTCGTGAGGGTGTTCCTCGACACGAACGTGCTGGTGAGCGCTTTCGCCTCGCGCGGCCTGTGCGCAGACGTCGTCCGGCATATCCTCGCGGAACACGAACTCCTCACCGGAGAGGTCAATATCGTTGAGCTCCGCCGGGTTCTCCGCGACCGCATCAAGGTTCCTCTCCCCGTCATCGCTACGATCGAACAATTGTTGCGGGATCAGGTCATCGTCCCGAAGCCTGCGGAGCCTCATCCACTGCCGATTCGGGACGCCGACGACAAGTGGGTCCTCGCTTCCGCCGTGGCGGGGGATGCCGATGTTCTTGTGACCGGGGACGCGGACCTGCTGGAAATGGCGTCCCGTTCACCGCTTCCGATCGTGAATCCAAGGGGATTTTGGGACATGGTACGAGGCGGATAGCCGGGAAGAAGAGGATTTTTATGCCACGACTGATGACCGCATCGGCAAAGCAGTGGGTCGGCTTCTTAGACGCGACGGATCAGCCTGGCCCACGACTTCCGGCGCTCCTTGAGCCAGGCGGTTTCGGCCTTCGGGGGATCGGCGGTTGATTCAGCCGATGTCAGCTCGACCCCAAACACCTCCCGGCGCGCGGCGATGCCGCGATGACGAATTCAGGTCGTTACGACATAATCCCCCACACTTCTTTCCCTATTTGGATATTCATTGCCTTTTCAAAGTCAGTTATATATCTCGCTCCACCGGCCAATAAGCCGGCAGAAGCTCCAACACCTCGCGGGCAAACTCTTGGATCATTTCTTTCGTCATCGGAATTTTCTGGTCACTGGCAAGAGCAGATACCTGTATAAACGCCCCATCGTTGCGATTGTGAAGAACCCGTTCCCTGAACCGTTGAATGTTTTGCTGAAACCCGGTCGCCAGCACTCGGGTGCCGGAGCTCTGATACCAATGCAGCATCACATTATTGACCCCGTCCTTACTGGACACCAAATAGTTGACTCGGACCCCCTCCGGCTGATAGCTGGGGCGGACCTGAACTTCCCCGCTTTGGACGATCCCCCAGCCGGCCCCGGGAAGACAAGCGTAGGGGTTGTGGCCAGTGCGGCCCCCCTTCGCAGTGCCGTAGTAACCGATGTACAAACTCAGCTCTGGTCCCTGCGGTGATCGGTAGTGTCTATAGACGTTCAGATCTGCCTGAAGAACGTCGTAGATCTTCTTGGAAAAAGAATCTTCGCGGCCGTGAAACCCCGCAATCTGCAGCGGCAGCTTCTCCAGGTTGGTGTGCAGCACCACCGGGACTCCGCGTGTGGAAACCCCAAGCACAAGGACAAGAGCCACAACCAAGATGGCGAGGGTAGAAATAAAGTTCATTTTTTTCATGAAGGATCTACTCCAAAACAATCATGAGCCGGGTCGGGGATCGCTATTTCCGATCCGGTTCAGAAGGTGAAACACGAGGAACAGCAGAACAAGACCGAAAACAAAAACCGCCAGCCCGGAAAACTCATGCAGGAAACCGCGGGCGACCTTGTCACCGAAAAAGTGTGCGAGGATGCCGGTGCCGCTTACCCGCAGGATGTTGGCAAGCATGGCGATGGGAATGGCCGAAAAGATGAGAAGGGCCTTGCGCCACCATCCGTTGCCAGATAGATGGGCGAAAATCACACTCAACATGGTGAGCGCCATGATGGAGCGAATGCCGCTGCAGGCCTCGGCCACCTCGAGCTGGGTATGCACAAAGTAGAGCATGTTCCCTTCACGGTATACCGGTATGGAACAGAACTGGATCACCCCGCCCGCAATTTTGGTCGCCAGCAGTTGCAGCGGGAACGCGATGCGGTCATACACCGCGCCGGGCAATGGAATCATGAAGAACAGGTAGACGATCGGGAACAGCGCCATCCGCAGCAGCTCCTTGCCGCCGAGCGCCAGCACAAGGCCGGCGA
>DAIUKN010000504.1:0-386 GCA_036848195.1 Bacteroidota bacterium | reverse complement strand
AGGAGACCATTCCGAGAGCGGAATCGGGGACCGGCACCATGAAAACCAGAAAACCCAAGGGAAAGGCAAGGACCCGCACAACCTGCCAACCCATGCAACTCCAGAGCAGACCAAACAGGGAGAAGACGATCATCAGTCGCGCAAAGACAGCGATCCCTCCGACAAAGCTAACCAGGTAGACCACCAGGGTGCCCGCCAGAAAAAGCCCTCCCACGGCCGAACCGGAGATCTCGATGCGTCCCAGTTCTTCGCGTTTTATCCAGACGAAGTACATGGCGATCAATGGCACCTGCAGCGCGTGGGAGTTGTCCGAATGGTTCAGCCAGGTTCCGACCATCGCGGGCATCACCGGGGAAAAAACCGCAGCCCAGACCAGCAGCAGGACG
>DAIUKN010000503.1:0-2867 GCA_036848195.1 Bacteroidota bacterium | reverse complement strand
TTTCAGCTATTTGGCACGTAGCTTTAAGCCATGAGTCGGTTTGCGGTCATACTGCTCCTTGTTGGTCTGCTGTCGGTGCCGGGCGTGAGGTCTGTCCCGCAGGACAAGCGGGCCCAGCCGTCCGTCCGTCCCGAGTCTCCGCGCGCTCGTCTCCCCCTTCCGGCCCAGCAAGAGAACCAGTCGCGCGTGTTACCGTCCGACCGCTCGGCCGTAAGAAAGGCCGCTGATATTCGTGAGGATTGCCGCCGCATTTTCGCGAGCGTGCAGGAAGGACTTGCCGCCGGAAGAGTGGGGGTTTTTTCCCAGCACATCGGGCAGCAGGTCTTCATGAATCTTCGTGGCGGGGAGAGCGGATACTACAGTGCCAACCAGGCATACTATGTGCTGGAGAACTACCTCAAGACAAGGAGACTCGCGAACCTGAATTTCAGCACCATCGGGGAATCCGAGGCCAATCCTTACGCGACGGGGAGTGCGGGATTCAGTTTCCGGGGAACACGGGAGTTTGCCCAGGTGTACGTCTCCCTCGTGCGCTCCGGCGACCGATGGGTCATCACACAAATCAACATTTACTGAACCGCGCATGAGTGATCCCATGCGGCGGGTCCTGGAGTTTCTGACAGGGAAGGGACGTTCCTGGCTGATCAGGAGCGTCCTCTTTTTTGCGGTCCTTCTCCTGCTCTCGCGTGGGGTTGAGGAGATCTACCTCCGGCACGCGGAAAAGAATTGGGAATCGCTCGAACAGGATCGTTCGACGGAGTACCTTTCCGTCGCTGCAAGAGAGTTTTCAGGTATCCAGCGTTTGACCCGGCGCCTTGCCGTCGAGGTCGGTGGCAACCCTGCTGTGCAATCCTACCTTTCAGGTCGCGCCCGTGACCGGTTCGCGCTTTTCGAACAGATCTCCCGTATAAGCCGTGAGCAGGATGTCGGGATCGAGGTCTATGACCACTCCGCTAAACTTGTGGCTTGGGAAGGCCGGAGCGGACCGTCGCTCCGGGCGGAGGTGCGTGTTGCGCTGGAAGGGCGGATGACCTCCAGCGTGGTCAGGACGCAGAGTTCGTCGCAACTCTTCATCGTCACCCCCGTGCGACAGGACGGGATGATCACCGGCGCGGTACTGCTCCGCAGGACGATTGAAGTCACCTATCCGTTCAGCAACCGATTCATCAATGCTGAAGGACTCGGCGACCAGCTGGGGAAACAGCTTGGTGTGAACGTCGAGTTCAACTTCTCCGAGAATGCGGAACCGCGGAAGGACGGGCGGTACGCCTCCGCGGTCCTGTTCGGCATCGACAGCAGCAAGGTGGGTGTTGTGAGCATCATGAGGCCGGGACGAACGGCGTACCTCGAAAGCGTCGCCGGCGTCTTTCAGGCCTTCCAGGCGGGGCTCATCATTGCTCTCATGGGCCTCATAGTCTTCGCAGCGTGGCGGTTTATCGAGACGATTCCATCGGCGATAGTCCGGATTGCTTCCATCACACTTCTTGTCTGGTTTATCCGCTACTCCCTGCTCTGGCTGGACATCCCCTCGTCTCTTCCTGTCGGAGTATTCTTTGACCCGTCAGGGTTCGCTTCGAAATTCGGGGGCGGTCTCGCTAAGTCCATCGGTGAGCTGACGGTTACCGTGGTCGCTCTTGCGGTCAACGCCGCCTATGTCGTCCGTATCCTGTTAACTCTCCGGGAGACGCAAGCGGATCTCTGGCATCCTCCGTCCAGGCTTTTCCGCCTGCTGATATCGCTGGTGGCTACGATCCTGATCTTCTGGGCACTTCGAGGGTTCGGTGCGGCGGTTCGGAGCGCGGTCTTCGATTCCTCCCTTGAATACGGCGACCCGAGGGTTATCTTCCCCACCGTCGGGCTGGCATTGATGATCTTCAATTTGATGGTCCTCGGTGCGTGTCTCATTGCCGTTGCTACGGCCTCTCTGATGCTGATCGTTTCTCTTTTTGGGCCAGCAGGAGATGAGCGGGTTCACTCTAATGATTCCTGGATTCTCCTCACCGGTTTGTTCGCGGTTGCTGCAGTCCTTTTCGACGTGGTCCAGGAGAACCCGCTGATGTCGACGATCTATCGGCTGGGCTTTGGCGCCGGTCTTCTCGTCTTCACATGGTATCTCGTCCGTTTCATGAGGGGCAGGAATCCCGGCCTGGTGCGCGCCAACCTGCTGCTGACGCTGGGGTTTTCCGCTCTCATCCTCTACCCTCTGTTGGAAGAAGATACCCGTGAAAACGACAGGCGGAGAATTGTCACACTTGCCCAGGACGTATTGCGCCCGGTCGACAGCTGGTTCTCGCTTGTGGTCCAGGACGCGCTCCGGAGTTTTAACTCCGGGGAAACGGCGTCGGTCCTCATGGAGGGTGACTCAACAGAAATCCAGCGCCTGGCACTCACGCGATGGGCACAAAGCTGGGCCTGCCGCGAGGGATACACATCGATTTTCACTTTATTTGATCCTCTCGGAAACACGCTGAGCCGGTTTGCCATCGGAGGGCAGGTCGGTCAGGCTGGCGAAGTGGACACGGCGCTCTTCCATGACAATGTCATGGAGGTCACCGAGCGGGACATCGGTCGTGGGATCAATGCCATCAAAGTGTATGCCGGTATCACCGATATCAGGTCTGAAGAAGGCAGAGTACTGGGCATTGGGCGCGTGACGGTCGCAGCCGGACAGCAGACGCTCTTCCGGGGCGAAACACCGCAGTTCATGCGTGGAGCGACCAAAGCGAATTTGCAGTCGTTCTACCGGCCTGTGATGGTGTCGGAGTTCAAGGATGGCAGGCTTCTGCCGTCAGGAGCGGGCGTCTTTCCGATTGGTTATTCCCTTCCGGATGCAGTAGCCGGGGCTCCTCATTCGCCCTTTCCTGCGT
>DAIUKN010000502.1:0-2869 GCA_036848195.1 Bacteroidota bacterium | reverse complement strand
TCAGAATCCAGCGTGATTGTGGACAATTTCCCTGCAACAACGCTGCGCACCGGAACGTACACGCTTGTGCTCTCTCTGCTCGATACATCAAAAAAGGTCCTTACTTCATCCGCTCGGAAGTTCTACGTGTACAACAAGACGCTCGGCGTTGACTCTTCGCTCCTGGCCTCGGCGTCCGGGCTTCCGCTGGCCGAATACATGTCGATGGACTCGGTCGAACTCGACAGGGAATTCAAGTGGAGCAAGTGGGAGTCGGTGGATCAGGAAAAGTCCCAGTATGGGCAGTTGCTGGGCTCGGAGGCGAAGAGGAAATTCCTTACGGATTTCTGGCGCCGTCGTCCGCCTGGACGCCGTGAAGAATACCTTGCCCGTGTCGCTTACGCCAATAACAACTTCAATATGATGCAGCGGGAGGGATACCGGACCGATAGAGGACGTGTCTACATCGTGTATGGCCCTCCTGAGGACATCGAGCGACACCCGAATGAAACAGACATGAAGCCGTACGAAATATGGTACTACACGAATATCCAGGGGGGAGTCATGTTCGTGTATGTGCAACGGAATTCTGGCGGGGATCTCGAACTCGTTCATTCGACCCACCGGAACGAGCTGCACGACGAGAATTGGCAACGGATCGCCAGCGCACAGTAGCTCCTTCGGCTCGAGTCTCAGCGGCGAACGATCAAGGCCCCGTCGAAGAGACGGGGCTTTGTCGTTCTCTTGAATCTTCGTCGGCGAATTATTAGATTCGTTGACCTTCCATGAAAGAATCCGTCGAGTACTTTTTTTTCCGCCTTCTGCAGCGGACAGCGCGGCATCTCTCCTATGCAACTGCCTCGCGTTTGGGTTCGACGCTTGGCGCAGCGGCACTGGCCCTCCGGGTCCGCAGATCGATCACGCTCGACAATCTGACCAAGGCGTTCCCGGAGCAGGACCCGGTTGCACTTCGCCGGATCGCCGCCGGGGCCTATCGCAACTACGGCACGGCACTGATGCAGATGCTCTGGTCCATGAAAGCGGCCGCGGATGAGCTCGTGGCAGTCGTCCATCTCCGGGATGAAGAGGTTTTCCGGCGGGCTCTGGCGCGCGGGAAGGGAGTCATCCTGCTATCGGGGCATTTCGGTTCCTGGGAACTCATTGCGAGCTCCATCAGCCTGGCGTTGAAGATGCCGTTCCTTGTCATTGCGCAGACTCAACGCAACAGGAAGATCAATCAGTCTGTCAACACCCTCCGGTCGAGGTTCGGCAGCACGATGGTTCCCATGGGTCCGTCCGTGCGCCAGGTGATGCGTGCTCTCAAAGAGGGGCAAGCTGTGGCGATGCTGGGCGATCAGAGCGGCCCCAAGGAGTCGGTGTTCGTCGAATTCTTCGGACGGCCGTCCGCAACACATCGCGGGGCAGCGGCGTTCAGCCTCAAGAACGATACTCCGATTGTGATGTACATGCTTGTTCGACGGGAAGACGGTTCCTACGATGTGTTCTTTGAAGAAGTGGATCGGAGCGGGCTCGACGGCTACAGCGAAGAGCATGTGCTGGAATTGACGCGCCGGCACACCGCCCTTCTCGAAACATACATCCGTCGATATCCCGACCACTGGCTCTGGATGCACAAACGCTGGAAACACACGCCATATTTCGAAACCCATCGCGATACTCTGGCAATGTCGGGCAGGCTGGAAGACGCGCCTCTATGACGCCGCCGGGAAAAGTCCTCGTGTTTCATACCGCCTTCATCGGCGACATCGTCCTCACACTGCCGCTCATCCAGGTTGTGCATGCGACTTTTCCGGAGGCTGCAATCACCGTCGTGACCGTTCCTGCCGGTGCGGGGATCCTTGCGAACCATCCCGCCATCGCGGAATCCCTGGTGTACGACAAACGCGGCCGAGATCGGGGGATGGGTGGGATGCTCCGCCTCTCCCGCGTCTTGCGCGACCGGAAATTCGATCTGGCGATTGTCCCCCATCGATCGATCCGGAGTGCGCTCATCACCTACCGGGCGGAGATTCCCCTCCGCATCGGTTTCTCGGCAAGCGCCGGCAGGTTTCTCTTCACGCACACTGTTCCATACGACCCCGATGCCCATGAAATCGACCGGAACCTGAGTCTCCTGAATCCCCTGGGCATCGGCGTGAGTGATCCTGGGCTCCCGACCCTGTATCCCTCCGCGCAAGATGTTTCGACGGTGAACCGGATGCTTGTCGAGGCAAGGGCCCGAGGGGTCGACACCGGGAATCTCATCGCGATTGCCCCCGGGTCCGTTTGGAACACCAAGCGGTGGCCGGCGGACCGCTTTGCCTCCCTGGTCCAGCGCCTTGCCGGCGACGGCTTCTCGGTGGCATTTGTGGGGGGAGAGGAAGACAGGCCGCTCTGCGATGCTATTGCCGCTGCCTCGGGCGGCTCCGAGGTGCTGAATAGCGCAGGGGATCTCACCCTGCTCCAATCGGCAGAACTGATCAGGCGGTGCAAGGTGGCGGTTTCCAACGACAGCGCTCCCATGCATCTCGCTGTAGCCACGCGAGTACCGGTGGTTGCCATATTCGGAGCCACGGCTCCTCAGTTCGGCTTTGCGCCACGCGGGGCGCTGGACTCGGTCGTGGAGACGAACGGCCTCTCCTGCAGGCCTTGCGCCATCCACGGCGGAAATCGATGTCCCGTTCGAACATTCGATTGCATGCTGAGGATCTCACCGGATGACGTGCTTGAGCGAATTCGCGGAATCGTCCATCAAAGCAGACGGGGTTGATGCATGGCACTGACACTCAGCGTGAATCCTATGAATCCAGAAGACCGGTCATTGGTACTCGCGGCAGAGGTCATCCAGGCGGGAGGGGTCATCGTCTACCCCACGGACACGATCTACGGA
>DAIUKN010000501.1:0-2876 GCA_036848195.1 Bacteroidota bacterium | reverse complement strand
CGGCGCTGTTATCGAAATGATCGGCAATTTCTCCCCGAAAATCAATGAAACCACAATGCTTGACGCTCAATCCCGATCCTCCTACGATTTGAGCTATCCGGGGCCACGCCAGGCGCTTCGTTCTTGAGAAGATACGGACCACCCATCTGAAAGAGTGCAAGCGGTGATCGGCCGGACGATATTGCCCATCCCGGGCAGGGTGCGGTGGTCTGAACTCAAAATACCTCAAATGGAGTATTGCGGTCTGCCGGATTTCTTTTTAGTTGCAGCGTAGTTGACAGTTCACAGCTCAATCCACATTTCCCAGAGGGTCGTATGAACCGTTCTTGTTGGTTGTCGGTTGTTGCGGCAGTGATGCTCGCACTGTTCATCATCTCGTGCGCTGAAGAGCCGGTCGTACCGGAAGTGCCGGCGGATGCGAAATCTGTGGCGACTCCCGCGCAGGCCGCGCAGCCCGCTGGCAGCGTTTCAAAGTCCGGCGTACAACGCACGGTCTTCGCCTCGGGGCTGCTATTCCCGCGCGGGCTCCGGTTCGGCCCTGATGGCAATCTGTATGTCGCGGAAGCCGGGATGGGCGGAACCATGTCGACGGACGGTCAAGCCGTCCAGGTTATTCCACCCGTCGGACCTTACACCGGCGGATTCACCGCCCGCATATCAAAGATCAACCGCGCCGGCGAGCGGAGCACCGTCGTTGATGGACTTCCCTCTGCAGTGAATCAAGTTCATGACGTTCTGGGTGTCGCTGATGTGGAATTCCTGGGCCGCTCCATGTATGCGCTGAGCTCAGGGGGCGGTTCGTCGCACGGATTTCTGGACATACCTGCTTCGGTCATACGGGTTGATCGCAGTGGAAGATGGTCGATGGTTGCGAATCTGAGCCGGTTCCAGAGAAATCACCCGGTTGCACACCCTGAAGCCGACGATTTCGAACCGGATGGCTCGTGGTACAGCATGATTAAGGTGGGAGACGACCTCTTTGCCGTGGAACCGAATCACGGCGAGCTCGACAAAGTGGATCCGGCAAACGGGAGGATCACTCGTATCGCTGACATTTCTCAGAGCCAGGGTCACATTGTTCCGACAGCGGTAGCGTATCATCGCGGCTACTTTTACGTCGGCAATCTGAATCCGTTCCCGGTTGCACCGGGGTCCTCAAGGATTCTCAGGATATCGCTTACCGGACACGTCGAAGTCTGGAAGCAAGGTTTCACGACAATCCTTGGACTGGCCTTTGACAGAAGCGGCCGATTGCATGTGCTCGAGAGCATCACGGGGGCCGGTTTTCCGTTCGTGAGTCAGAATCCTGGTGCCGGACGGGTTGTGCGTGTAAACCGTAACGGCGCAAACGAGACAGTTGTGGATGGTCTTTTTCTTCCGACCGGTATGACCTTCGGTCCGGACGGGGCGCTGTATGTTTCGAACAACGGCTTCGGCCCTCCTGGCGGAGAGATCCTTCGTTTCGAACTCCCTTCCAGTCATGGGATGAACTCTGATCAGGAAGGCGACGGCGACTGAAGTTCCTCCGGCTCAGCCGGCGGCATTGTGAAGGCCGCGAACCCGGCGTTCCGGCAACGTTCTGGCTTCATCATCTCATGTTCGATACTGGATGTTCGGCATGTCGCCGGGTGAATATCGAACAAGAAACCAGGAATGATGAAGGGAAAAGTGCAGCGCGGCGCCATGTGATCCGTAAACCAATCTGCATTTGCGGCTTCTGACAGCAGCAGCGCCTGTTTTCGGGCAAAAACAGAAAAGCGGCAACGCTTGTTGCGTGCCGCTTTTTGACACTCGGGTCTCCTCATGATCAGCTTGGGCGGGGGATCCGGTAGCTCTCCCACCAGTTGGTGATAGCGTACGTCTTCACGTAGTAGCCGGGGAAATAGGGGGGGCGGAAGGACGGGTCCGAAAGCCGCGTATCAAACCGGTAGCGTTTTGAGAAACCCGAATTCAGCGTTGAGCCTGAAAACGTCCCGACGGCGCCGCGCGTGTCTTGAACAATGCTTCCCAAGAGTTGCAGGGTGCCGCAAACACCGCGAGTGTTGTAGTTTTCCGCCAGGAATGAACCTGATCGTGCGAAGACGGCGCCCTGAATAATACAGTTGGTCTTGTTCGGCACATTGTCCGCTACGATGACGTTCTGATTGGCAACCAGACCGAGGATGTCGTTGCTCGATCCAGTCTGCGGATTGTTCTCATAGAGGACGTCGTCCTGAATCCAGACGTTCTTCAGTGAAGAAACCGTCAGGGCCCCGTCCAACGTCCCCTGGATATTGACGTCCTGCTCTCCGAGAATCACGCCGTTGAAGGTTGGGTCGCTAAGACTAATGGAATCGATGATCGGTCCCGTCTTGGTTGATCGGACATAGGCTTTCCCATCGCCGTTTGCCGCGGTCCCCGGCGAAAGCGTCACCCAGATCGACCCCGCATATCGTCGGCCACCGCTCGTTGATGCAATCGAGATCTCGGACAGGTCGGTCGGGAAGTCGATCGTTGCCACGCCTGTTTCGTATCCTTGCTTGAAAATGGCCTTATTGGTGCCAACGCCTGGTTTCGGGTCGAATTGCTTTACTGTAGTAGCCTTCTCCATGAAAACCGGTTTGCCGTTGACATGCAGGGCTCCATTGGAATGAACCCGGCCCCACACGGTATCCTGGTCGATCCAGAAGACGTTCCCCTCGAAGTTCGTCATCCAGGCAAACATCGAGAAAGAATTCAGACGCGTCCGGTTGAAGTACACCTCCACAGTGTCGTGGAGATCTCCCCAGGCCGAGGAGGGATATGTGGAGACGCTTCGCAGCATCGCCTTGCTTGCGCTGAGATTGGAGACCTGTGCCGTGAAGGTTCCCCGAAGCGAGTTGGTGTTGAATGACTGC
>DAIUKN010000500.1:0-2876 GCA_036848195.1 Bacteroidota bacterium | reverse complement strand
ACGCTCGATACCACGACGCGCCGCGTATTTCTGACCGGCGGTGCGCCGCTGGTGGCGAATATCGCCAAGAGTTTTGGTGCGCTGGTCGTCGGCATCGTCACGCGGCCGTTCTCGTGCGAAGGGAAGAAGCGCGGTGCGCAGGCCGACCTGGGTCTTCAGGAGCTGAAGAAACAGGTGGACACCCTCATCGTGATCCCAAACCAGAAACTCCTCTCGATCGTGGAACGGAATACCCCTCTGACCGAAGCGTTCGACATTGCGAACCAGGTGCTGTACGGTGCTACGCGCGGGATCTCGGAGCTGATCACCGTTCCCGGCCTCATCAACGTAGACTTCGCGGACGTCCGGACGGTGATGCGGGAGATGGGAGATGCGGTGATGGGTTCGGGTGTCGCGAAGGGCGAGAACCGGGCGGTCGAAGCCGCGCACGCCGCCATTTCCAGCCCGCTGCTGGAAGACGTCTCGATCTCCGGTGCGCAAGGCGTTCTGGTCAACATCACCGGGGGACCGACCATGTCGCTCTTCGAGATTGATGAGGCCACGGAGATTATCCACGAAGCTGCGGGGGAAGATGCAAACGTGATTCTGGGCGCCGTGGTCGACGACGAGATGTCGGAGGAGATCATGGTGACGGTGATTGCAACCGGATTCAACCGGCGGCCCGGACAGGCTCCAACGGCAGTGAGTCAGCCGAAAATCACACGTGTGGTGGACAAGATCCCGGCCGGTGTGGACGATCTTCAGAAGTACGACGTCCCCGCGTACATCCGCCGAGGAGTGGAAATCCAGATCAATCCGTTTAAGAGCGATCAGGAACAGGGCCGGGAGAAGATCGACAAGAGTGATCCCGAGAAGCCGGCGTTCTTGAGGAAGATCATGGACTGATGTCCGGTTGGCGGGCGGCATCGTTATGACCCACGGGCTCTGATGGACGACATCGGTGCTCGTGGGTTTTCTTTCTTCCCCGGCGCACCGCGGACTCCAGGTCGTGCGCTGGACGCATGGACAGAAGTCCGCGAGACAGATATCAAGCCGGCCCAGGAGATTGAATCGAAAGGTCCAATGGTCCCGGATGTGATCAGGAAGTCGGGAATCGAATACCTCTACCTCCCACGGGGCCGGGGTATCGCTCTCACCTCGGGAAGCGTGGTCGAGCTCATTGAGATCTGCCTGGGTGAGAAGGTGTCATGCATCCTTGTAGAAGAGGAACATCTTCCCCCGAGCTTCTTCCAGTTGGGGACTCTTGAAGCGGGCGAGATACTTCAGAAGATCCGTGGTTACGGCATCAGGATTGCAGCGATTGTGCCGCCCGGGAGACCATACCCGGAGCGATTTCGTATGATGCTCGTCGAGGAGACCAGGGGCGGACATTTCAGAATATTCCCGGACAAACAGCAGGCAGAAGAGTGGTTCCTCAGAATCACGTAGCCCCGGGGCCGCAGCACAAAGTGCCTGAAACCTGGCGCGGCCGGGCTCCCGGCCCCCGCCCTCCGGTCCGGCGCAGGCCCGCAACTCGCCTCCTCGTCCGTTATCGTGGAATCCTACCGGCTCCGCGGCCCGATCGGGTGGACAAGCTGTAACAGCGCACTTTCGCTCAGATTGGACAGTGGGGCTTCATCACTATGTCACGATGCCCTGTAGTGTGAGGACCTGAACAATGAAAGCAGCATTCGCGATTCTCATCTGCATTCATGGAGTCATTCATCTCCTCGGTTTTGTACAAGCGTTTCAACTGGCGGATGTCAGCCAATTGACTCAGCCCGTTTCCAAACCAGCGGGAATAGTCTGGCTCTTCACTGCGGTCCTGTTCTTTGTGTCGTTCTGCTTTCTCGTGCTGAACAATCACTCATGGTGGATTGTGGCCGGAATAGCCGTCATTCTCTCGCAATTTCTGATCATCCAAAGCTGGACCGATGCAAAGTTTGGGTCATTGGCGAATTTGATTATTCTCCTGCCCGTCATCATTTCGCTCATCAATGCCTTGCCGTCAAGTTTTCAGAATCGCTATAGAGCCGAAGCTGAAAGAAGAGTAGGACCGATTTCCGATGTTTCCCTTGTGACCAGACAGGACGTCGAGCACCTTCCCGTTCCGGTGCAGAAGTACCTGGAGTATGCGGGCGCAATCGGCAAGCCAAAGGTCCACAATTTCAGGGCGGTGTTTCGCGGCAGCATGAAAAGATCGATGGAAGGAGATTGGCTGGACATCTCCTCCCGGCAATACGACTTCTTTGATGATCCTGCACGGTTGTTCTACATAGAGTCCGCACTATTCGGGATTCCGTTTGACGGCCTGCACATGTATCTGGGCAACAGTGCGACAATGCAGATCAAGGTGGCTTCGGTGTTTCAAGTGGCAGATGCCAAAGGCGAGAAGATGAACCAGGGTGAAACCGTGACCCTGTTCAATGACATGTGTTTGATTGCGCCGGCGACCCTGATCGACAAGACTATTCAATGGGAAGCGATTGATTCTTTGAAGGTTAAAGCGAAGTTTACCAACAAGGGGAACAGTATAGCAGCGATCCTCACGTTTAACGAAGAAGGCCAGCTGACGGATTTCATCTCGAACGACAGGTTTCTCTCCGCGGACGGGAAGATGTACACAAGCTATCCCTGGTCAACGCCGGTTACGAAGTACGGGGACTTTGGTGGAACAAAAATTGCGGCATACGGAGAAGCCATCTGGCATACCCCAGAAGGGGAATTTTGCTACGGAAAGTTCGATCTTGTCGAGATAGAGTACAATTGCACGGAATTTCGGTGAAACCGGACCAGTCTGCCACCATTGCCACCGTCCGGCATACCAAGACCCCAGAAGCCATGCAGCGGAATTCATGCAGTGCCTCTGCGGCAGGCATCAGTCGTGCCGGGAGTTT
>DAIUKN010000499.1:0-2882 GCA_036848195.1 Bacteroidota bacterium | reverse complement strand
CAATTTTCAGAAGGCACAGCGTGATTTCCAGCGCGCCGAGGATCTGTATCAGGAGAATTCGATCTCGGCCTCCCAGCTCGACGCCTCCCGGCTGGCCATGAAGGCGGCGGAGAATCAACTGGACATTGCACGACGGCAGCTGGACAACACTCGAATCAAAAGCCCGATCCCCGGAACGGTGAATGCGCGCTACGTTGACCCCGGCACCATGGTGCAACCGGGGAAGCCGGTCGCCAATATCGTCGATATCCGGTTGCTGAAGGTTCGGGTCAACGTCTCCGAGCGCGAGGCGTTCCAGCTGAAGCCGGGGGACCGGGTGGAGATTTCAACGGATGTCTATCCCGGAATCGTTTTCGGGGGAACAATCGACAACATCGCCTCCAAAGCTGACGAGGCCCACACCTATCCCGTCGAGATCGTTGTCCCGAACAGTGAGAAGCATCCGTTGAAGGCCGGGATGTTCGCCCGCATCGCATTCCGCTCGATCGCCCCGACCGAAGCCCTTACCATCCCGCGCGTGGCCCTGATCGGGAGCATCAAGGATGCGCAGGTCTTTGTGGTTCGGGAAAGTGTCGCCAGGCTCTGCACGGTAGTGATCGGCAAGCAGTCTGCAGATCTCCTCGAAGTGGTCTCGGGACTTGCCGAAGGGGACACAACGGTCATTAGCGGGCAGAACAATCTCGTGGACCGGGCACGCGTCCAGATCGTCAACAGGCAGTAAGAACGTTCAAGTGAAGCAAACGCAATGACCATCACAGAACTCGCGATCAAGCGGCCGACGCTTATCATCGTCATATTTCTCGCGCTCGGACTTCTCGGGGTGTTCGGCTATTTTCAACTCCGCTACGAACTCCTTCCCAAGGTCTCTCCCCCCTGGGTGGTCGTCTCCACCGTCTATCCGGGGGCATCCCCTTCGGAAGTGGAGAACAGCGTCACAAAGCCGATCGAGGATGCGGTAGCTTCGGCGGAGAAGCTCACAAATATCTACGGCAATTCCTACGAAGGGCTTTCGGTCATCAGCCTTGAATATAAGTATTCGGCAAATGCCGACCAGGCGATGCAGGAAATCCAGCGCAAAGTCAACGGTGTCCTTCTCAACCTTCCGAAAGACATTCGAACCCCGGTCATCCAGAAGTTCTCCTTCGATGAAGTGCCGGTCTTGAAGATGGGGGTCTCGAGTGACATGACGTCAAGGGATTTCTACCAGTTCCTCAAGGACGAGATCGAACCCGCGTTCGGGAAAATCGAAGGGGTCGGACAGGCGACACTGATCGGCGGCGACGTGCGTGAAATCAAGATCAATCTGGATGCGCAGAAGGTTCGCGCCTACGGGCTGTCGATAGCCCAGGTGACACAGTTTATGCGGGCGTCAAACCTGGATTTCCCCACGGGCGCCGTGAAAGGGGAGGAGACGCAGTCGATTGTGCGGATTTCGGGCAAATTCTCGTCCATTGACGATATGCGTAACCTCATTGTCTCCCGTTCCCCCGGAGGAGGGGGAGTCCGCCTCGGGGACGTTGCCGAGATTGAGGACGGATTGCGCGAGTACACGACCCTCTCCCGGCTGAACGGCAGGAGTTCAATCGGCGTGAACATCATCAAGCAGACCGATGCAAATGCCGTCGAGGTCTGCCGGCGGGTCAAGCAGGAGATTCTCGATCTTGAAAAGATCTACACGAAGGACAACCTGCGGTTTGAGATTGTGGCTGATGCGTCGCTCTTTACGATCGAGGCTGCCAATGCCGTCAAAGAGGATCTGCTTTTTGCAGTCCTTCTGGTCGCCGGCGTGATGTTTCTCTTCCTGCACAGCCTTCGGAACTCGATTATCGTCCTCATTGCCATCCCGGCCTCGCTGATCGCTTCCATGCTGGCCATGTGGGCGCTCGATTACTCCCTCAATCTGATGACCCTGCTCGCGCTTTCACTGGTGATCGGTATCCTCGTGGACGATTCCATCGTAGTCCTCGAGAACATTCACCATCATCTGGAGAAAGGCGAGCCGCGGCGCGAAGCGGCGTTGCAGGGACGGAATGAAATCGGCTTTGCGGCCCTCTCCATCACGCTGGTGGATGTGGTCGTCTTCGTCCCGCTTACGTTGATCGTTGGACTGGTGGGGGACATCATGCGCGAATTCGCCGTCGTGGTAGTCGTTTCGACGCTGATGAGCCTCTTTGTCTCTTTTACGCTCACCCCGATGCTCTCCTCGCGATTCTCGAGGGTCGAGAAAGTCCCATCGTCGGTCATTGGCTGGATGGTGATGAGGTTCGAAGGAGGTTTTCGCGGGCTCGTGCACCGTGTCCTGGACCTCCTGAATTACAGCCTGAAGAACAGAAAAAAGGTCTTTGCCGGGGCGGTCGCTCTGTTTGTCGCGTCTCTCGCGCTTCCGGCTCTTGGCCTTGTGGGATCGGAATTCATCAAGGCGTCGGACAGGGGCGAGTTCATCGTCTCCGTGGAAACGGCTCCCGGTTCGACGCTCGAACACACGAGCCGTATTGCGTTGCAGATCGAGAGAATGATCGGAGAAATGCCCGAAGTCCGGAAGATCATGTCAAATGTCGGACTCGGCGCTCAAAATATCGCGATGAGCAATGTCACGTCGATCTATGTTGCCCTGGTCGATCGGGATCGCCGCGTCCGCTCCACCGACGCCGTGACGGACGATATCAAACAGAAGGCCCGGCAAATTCCGGGGGTGAAGATCTACGTCGACCAGATCGCCATCACGGGAGAACAGGCCGGCGTGGGGATCACCGTGATGGTTCGCGGCAGCAATCCGGATTCCCTGCTCGCCGTGACGCAGCGGGTCGCGGCCGCAGCGCACGCATGGACATCGGCGAGGAGTACGCCGGCGGCGGGGCCGACCCGGTGCTCGACCTGGCCCG
>DAIUKN010000498.1:0-2890 GCA_036848195.1 Bacteroidota bacterium | reverse complement strand
TATGGTTGATCATCACCGGCTTCTTCTATGTCGTCTTGAGCGTTACGAGCTTGCTGCTTCCGCAATACAAGGATATGGTCTCCAACAGTCCAATCGCTCTTCCGATCGAGCTCGGAGAGGTTGCGTTTATGTTGTGGCTTTTGATCAAGGGTGCAAAGGTGCAGTCAGTGAGTAGCTCGCCCAATCAGACTTGAACCAATGAACAGTATTGAGAAATGTGGCGAGCCAACGTATGCATAACAGCACAAACGATGACACTACGCAGGAACGACCCGATCGGAATACTCTTCAGGAAGGCCAATGAAAGCGATCATATACACAGAATACGGACCCGCGGATGTTCTTCGGTTTGTGGAGGTGGCAAAACCTTCCCCCAGGGACGATGAGGTTTTGATAAGAGTTCGTGCGGCATCCGTGAATCCACTTGACTGGCACTTCATGAGAGGCATGCCCTACCTCGTGCGTATGTACACGGGGCTTCGCAAACCAAAGACCGGCCGTCTCGGGGTTGACTTGGCCGGGCAGGTAGAAGCGGTCGGCAAGAACGTGACGCAGTTCCAACCAGGTGACGAGGTGTTCGGGACGTGCAGAGGAGCCTTTGGCGAGCATGTGTGCGCTTCTGAAGGTGCCTTGGTGCTGAAGCCGGCCAACCTGACATTCGAGCAGGCGGCGGCCGTGCCGGTGGCGGCAACCAGCGCCCTACAGGGTCTTCGCGACAAAGGAAAGATTCAGCGAGGCCAGAAAGTCTTGATCAACGGCGCGGCAGGAGGTGTGGGGACCTTCGCCGTGCAGATTGCCAAGGTGTTCGGGGCGGAGGTGACCGGCGTGTGCAGCACGAGGAATATGGAGATGGTCCGATCCATCGGCGCCCACCACGTCATGGATTACACGAAAGAGGATTTCACAAAGAGCGCGCAGCGGTATGACCTGATATTCGATTCGGCAGGGAACCATTCCTTGTCAGATTGCAGGCGCGCGCTGACTGCCGAGGGAACTCTCGTGCTGGTCGGAGGACCGGACGAGGGGCGCTGGCTCGCACCTCTCACCGGTCCGCTCAGAGCGGTCGTTTTGTCGCAGTTCGTGAGCCAGAAGCTGCTCCCGTTTCTGGCGCATTTGAGCAAAGATGACTTGATAGTCATGCGAGACCTTCTTGAAGCCGGAAAAGTCGTTCCGGTCATCGACCGGAGCTACCCATTGAGTGATGTCCCTGATGCTATCCGGTATCTGGAAGAAGGACACGCCAGAGGAAAAGTTGTCATAACGATGGAGGATCGTAGCGAATCCTGACAACGCCCATGATCTCCAACAGCGCGCCATACCTTTGAAGAAGATCCATTATCGGCATATTCATTCTGACTTTGTGGATTTACCCGTCGGTTTTACGGCGCGCACAAAACCGATTCTGAGAAACCGCTGATCGAGTCGGGCCGCGCTGGAAAAGCCGGCGGATCTCAGCATCTCCGGTAGTCCCTCGATGCCGAATTTCAATCCGTGGTGTCGGGCAAGCAAAGCAAAGAGGCGCCGTGCAAGGAACCCGCGTGGTTGCATCGTGTCGGCAATCAAGACCCTTCCGCCTGGCTTCAGGACCCGGTAAATCTCCTTCAACCCTTTTACCTGCAGATCCTCCGGCAGATGATGCATCATCAGGCTGGACGTGACGACATCGAATGACGCATCGGGATAGGGGAGAGCCTCGATCACTCCGAGGCGGAAATCAATCTCCAATCCTGCTTTGCCGGCCTTCCGGCTTGCCACGGCAATCATCTCCGGGGATGGGTCAATGCCTGCGGCTTTTCCATTGTGCCCGATCCGTCTCTTGCCGGGGATCGTGACTCCGCCAGTGCCGCAACCTACATCCAGCAGGCTCTCCCCGGACTTGAGCAGGGCATTCTCAATTGTCATCGTTCGCAGGCGTTTGGCTTGTCCCAGAGTCAGGATGTCCACAACGCTGTCGTAGAAGGATGCCCAGCGGATCAGGAGGCCTTTCGTCTCTGGCGCGGAATCAAGGGAATGTGTGTACGTGTTCATCTGTTCCTTCCTTTCTCAATGAATAACATTACTCGTTAGTCTATTTCGTTGAACGTTTGTCCTTCTGTCGATTGTCTCTGAATCAACGAGCTGCAATTGTGCTACCTTCTCGACGATAAGCCTTGAATGTCAACACAATTCCAATCGCGAGAAGAATCATGAGCCCTGCGTACGTGATAGCATTTTGAGGGGCCTGTTGAGCTTCAGGAGCGAACATACGGAACAGTCCCCCGAGGATGGCAATCCAGCCCGCGAGGGTTACCATCACAGGCCAACCGCGCGTCCAATAATTATGAGCACGGACAATTGAAAGGCCGGCAACAAGCAATAATGTGCCATTGAGGTAAGTGACAGGAGCAATATTGGTTGCCCAGATACGATAATTCATCGCTTCGGATAACGTGAGCGCAACGGCAGTGGGGCCGATCAATTTTGCGATATTCTTTGAATTCGTCATTGGTAACTTTCTCCTTTCATGATAGTAGATCTCCCGGGGGGATCCGTTTTGTGATGACTGTGCATTCATAAACCGGTTCGTCGCTCCACGTTTTACTCACCTGTACCTTGCATGTTGTGTCGGGACTCAGATTCTCTCAAGATGAAAGCGGTGGCTTGTGCGCATGCTATTGGTCTTGTCCTACGCTAAGATACGTAACAGTCGGCCCGCTTCTTTGATGGCGCTTGCTAACCGTTTTGCAGTTCTTGCGATGACTTGAGGAGAAGCGGAAGGAGGGGAAACGGATTGATGCCCGTTTGACAGAAGTCGTGACGCCAAGGCGGGAGATTCAGACGCGGGCACCTCGTGGCCCTGCTATCCTGGAAGGAGAGCGTGGGTCCAGAGGGTCTCTTCTGTCAGATTCGG
>DAIUKN010000497.1:0-2895 GCA_036848195.1 Bacteroidota bacterium | reverse complement strand
ACGCGCCTCGAAGGGTTTTGTCGCTGCCGTGGGGACCAAGTATATCAACCTTGTGAAGCTGCCATGCCTGGGCGGGGTCTAGTGAATGTCCTCAGCCCTGCCCGGGTTTATTAATCATGGGGTAACGCATGAGTATCAAAGTAGTTAATGAGGTCATTGTAACACCCACCATAGCAACGGCCTTGATTTTGTGCTTAGCACAGGATGGTGACCGCCATCATAGCCGCTCTGCGGTTTTCTACTATCTTGCCTGTTGAAGCACTTGCCTCGTTGGGCCAATCACAACAGAGTCAATTCCATGACAATTATTGAGTTTCGTGATGCGGCAAAGGCCATCGCTGGCGACTCGGCCGTCATGGTTTCAATCGAGACTTGGGATTTTGGCGCGCCCGATGGTACCATGACCCTCTTCCATGGTTGGGTTAGTCATGGTGCTATCGACGTCTGGGGCAATTCACCGCAAGAAGTCCTCGACGCGATGGCCGTGAAGTGTAAAGTGGCGAGGGAAGAACGCGATAGACTCGACTTTCTGTCTGAGAACATCGAGGATACAAAGGACCATGAGAATCTCAGGGAGACCCCCGAACATGTCTTGGTGAAGCACAGATTTGGGCGGCGTTGGATGAGGAAGGCAGCCGGCGAAAGATTGTGATAGTATGTTTTAGTAGTCACGGCAAGGTTCGCCACAGAATGAGATTGTGCTTGACTTTGGTTGGGTGACGCAGTAACTTTTGTCTGCCCGTAAACTCTTCGCAGTTGATTCCCTCAACAGGGAAAACCCTTCTGGTGGGAAAAGGTTTGAAGAAGACCTTCGGGCCCCGCCGTGAAGGGTTTTTTATTTCGGAGTGTGTCAGTCTACTGTCAACACAAGTGACAACGCTCGAGGACACTTTTAGGACCTGAGCGGAGACATTTTCTGCAAAAGCGAACTGGATTCGATACAGGGTGTTCCTTCTCAGCAGAGGGTCGTAGGTTCGAGCCCTACCACGCTCACAACATTGTAACAACAATCCCCTGATGGAAGTCAGGGGATTGCTGTTTCTGGTGAGGGACTTCAAAGCGCGGAGGGTCGTTTGTTCGTCGTCCTATTGTGGAATCAGGAGGAGACAGGATGACCAGACTCTCCTCGACAACCGGGGCGCGCCTATTTCTCAGCCCGGAACTCCACCCAGGGGTGGGAGCGGCGGCTTCTCAGTATCTCCCTCATCCAATCGAACTGGGGATGCTTCTCCAGGAACTCCCCGGCATCGAACGGCGTGCCACATCCGGAACCCCACCGGGCTGCGAATGCCATCCGCTTTGCCATCTGAGAGTCGACTACC
Organism: Bacteroidota bacterium; assembly: GCA_036848195.1. Classification (GTDB taxonomy): domain Bacteria; phylum Bacteroidota; class Ignavibacteria; order UBA10030; family UBA6906; genus DAIUKN01. The sequence goes on along the minus strand of DAIUKN010000497.1, from coordinate 1,573 downwards.
TTCGCATCCACGGTTCCCGACGGATCAAAGGGGACTTCTCCGGGATCGGTCGAGTCGCGCTCCCAATGCGCGCAGAGGGATCGCGAGCCGAGCCGTTCCTGTCTCAGGTATGTATCGACGTGCTCTCCCTCAAATCTTTTTGCGAGCTCAACGGTAATTCTCCCGCGGTGCTCTTTCATCAGCTGCTTCCATCGGACTCGCCGCGCAACATCGGAATTCCGGATGTCAGTTTCGCGCGCGTTTGTTTCCTGGCGGAGGATCTTCACGTTCTCTGCGACGTTTGAACCAACATAGAATCCGTCCTTTGTTCGCTCGAACCCGGTATGCTTCAGCCCAAGTTCCAGGCGCGCGATCTCATTCGTCCTGGTGTCGCCGATCAGCCATGCATTTGCATACCCGCCGTTGTTTCCCTTCCGCATGATTGCGCACCACTCGTCAATAGTTGAGGCGTCTTGTGTGGCCCGCCGAAAGCGGACAAACTCCGGGATCCCCTTGTTGTCGAACCCCGCGAACCCGCCGATCGTTGTCTCCGAGCCAACAAGACCGGCATCAGTGATGAAGAAATCGGTACCGCTATGGATCCATCCGGGGGTACCCTGCATGAGGATGCGATGCCCGGACTGTGGCCGAATGTCGAGGATGATGTTGCAGTCGGCGGAAATGTACGAGGTCATGGTATTGTGGCCGAGCACGATGCCGCCGTCCGGAGTCATGCTGCCCGTGGCAATAAAGCTGCTGCACGATTGCTTGGGACGATCGGGAGAGTGGAGGTTGAGGGAGTCCTTCACCGTCGGCCACCAGTAGCCGCTGAGCTCGATATAGCCATTGTACGCAACGATTTCCGGCCGGTTGCTTTCCACACCGGCCGCGGAGAGGCCTTCAACGATGCCGTCCAGCTCAGAAAGGAGGCCCGTGTCAATGCGTGCGAGGAACATGTCGTTCGCGTTCTGAACGAGCCACGACCATTCCATGCCGCTGGTGTACTCCCACGTCTTCCGGGTCGCACGCAACGATGCGTCGATCTCTTTGGCCAGGAGGTAGCCGTGCTGGAATCCCATTGCGCGGGGAGAGCCTTCGATTCGGATGGCTATCCAGCCGTCACGTTCGTAACGACTTGCAAGGGAAATCCATTGACGTTGCTGAGCGGTCAGCTTGGCGGCCGGCTGACACAGTGCCGTGAGCGCGACAAGAACGGACATAGCAAAAAGAACAGCGAGACAGACAGGCAGAGTGAACTTGCTCATGGGAAGACTCTCCTCCTTCGTTGGGTCAAAGTACAAGAAGCGCGTATCACCTGCAAGAAGGAGTGAGCGTTTATGGCCTGGATGATTTCTTCTTGAATTTGTTGGGGCAGGTCCGTATATTGTAATGAATTTCCGCGGAAGTGGCGAAATTGGCAGACGCACCATCTTGAGGGGGTGGCGCCCACAAGGCATGCGGGTTCAAGTCCCGCCTTCCGCACAAACATTCGCTCAGTCTTGACGTTACCCAATGTCGTCTGCTACTCAAGTTAGGGAAGACTACAGATCCCTGATCACCAGACCAACGGGCAACCTGTAATGAATTTCTTCTC
>DAIUKN010000496.1:0-2907 GCA_036848195.1 Bacteroidota bacterium | reverse complement strand
AAGCGCCCGTGCCTCGTCCAGCACGGCCTCGCCTTCAACGATCGACGCGAATGTCAAAACCCGCTTCATCGTCCAGCCGATCTCTTCCTGTTTTGCGCGTAGCGAGTCAACATAGAATTTCCTGAGCTCCTCTACCATGCGGCGGATGATCTCGGCCTCATCCTGTTGCCAGGTGAACCCGTACGTATCGGGGAGAAGGTAACCCTCCAGGGACGTATCCTGAATCCCGAGCGACCTGATGAACGCCTGGTCGTGAACAAGTGCGGTAAATCGTGCCGTATCGATTCCGACCGTCCTTGCGAACAGACGAGCTTGCGTGCGTGACCGATATCCCTCCGGGACCGTGACCTGGATGAGGGAGTTACCGCGGCCGGAACGGAGTGCGAGGTAAAGATCCGAGTTCGATATCCCGCTCTCAAAGAGATACTTGCCGACCTGAATCCTGTGCGACCCGCCGCTGAGGCGGGCAACCAGGACGAAGAGCGCCCTGTCGCGGATCAGGCCCCGGGCTTCCAGCGAATCCACGATTGATGCGAACGACTGGCCCTTGGAGACAAAGAACGTTTTCTCCCCTCCCCCGTCGAACCGGTTCGGGGAAAAATAGGCGTACAAAAGGAAAGCCCCTGCTCCCCCAAGCACCAGGAGAACAACGAAAGCGACCAGTCGAAGGGCGGCCCGGGATCTCTTCATACCATTATGCGAGTTCGAGGTTTGGGACGGCGGGGATGTCGAGCATCGATCGGTTTCCGGCGGCGAGTCGCATCCACCCGACGTACGCGATCATCGCGCCGTTGTCCATACAGTATTCCAGGGGCGGATACAGGAGACGGCAGCCGGCTCGGGAGGCTTCGCGACTCATCACCGCGCGGAGCCGCGAATTCGCGGAAACGCCGCCGGCCATGGTAATGTCCCGCACTCCCACGGCACGCGCCGCCGCAATGGTCTTTTCAACGAGAACATCGACAACGGACTCCTGGAAGCTCGCGCAAACGTCGGCACGAAGCTGGCTGTCACCCCATTCCGCTCTTGTTCCGGCCTCGTCGAAGCCGGAGCGCCTCAGATAGTAGAGGACGGCGGTCTTGATTCCACTGAAACTGAACTCGAACTTCCCGTGGTCAAGATATGAGCGCGGAAAATCAATGGCATGGGGGTTCCCTTGTGCAGCAAGTTTGTCAATGAGCGGACCCCCTGGGTACCCGAGTCCCAGCATTTTAGCCACCTTGTCGAAAGCCTCCCCGGCGGCATCATCCCGCGTCTGCCCGAGGAGACGATGGCGGAACGGCTGCTGAACGTGAACAAGCATTGTGTGCCCGCCGGAAACAACCAACGAGAGAAACGGGAACGCCGGTTTTTCCGCCGACAGGAAGTTGGAATAGAGATGCCCCTCCATGTGATTCACACCCACAAAGGGGATGCGAAGCGCATAGGCGAAGGCCTTCCCGAAGCTCAGCCCGACGAGAAGCGCCCCAGCAAGGCCGGGCCCGTATGTTGCGGCAACGCCATGCAGATCTTCCTTTCTGACTCCGGCAAGCCCCAGCGCCTCTTCCACGACACCGACAATGAGCTTCTGATGCGCCCTGGAAGCGAGCTCAGGCACCACGCCGCCGTAGCGGCTATGGACCAGCTGCGAAGAAATCACGTTCGACTGAACGGCACCGTCGACAACAACCGAGGCCGACGTCTCGTCGCACGATGTTTCGATTCCGAGTACAATCATGGTGTCATGGTACGGAAAGGGGCCCTGAATTTCAAGAAACCGGTTGCGGAGGACTTTTTTTTTCCCTATATTGAGCTACTTAAAATTCTGGGAAAGTGCTATGGCAAAAGTGTGCGACATCTGTGGAAAGCGTCCGGTCAGCGGGAACAACATCAGCCACGCTCATAACCGGACGCGGAGACGCTGGATCCCGAACCTCCAGGAAGTGCGCGCCCAGGTCAATGGACGGACAAAACGGATGACCGTGTGCACCGGCTGCATTAAGTCTCATAAAGTCCAGAAGGTTGCCTGAGGCAAAAGAGTGAAGTGTGCGGGAAAGCCATCACGAGAAAACGCTGATGGCTTTTTTTGTTCATGGGCCGGCCTATGCAAAAGCTTCAGCTTGAATTGACCCTCCCGAATCAGTTGACCCTCCTGCGGGTACTCCTGACTCCGGTGTTTGTGGCGCTGCTCCTCTCTCAGACACCGCTCTACCTCCAGTTTTCGCTCCTTGTATTCATCGTTGCGGCGCTCACGGACTGGTACGACGGGTGGATTGCCCGTAAACTCGGTCATATCAGCCGATGGGGAAAATTCCTCGACCCTCTTGCGGACAAGATCTTCTCCTCGGCAACCCTGCTGGCCTATGTCTGGCTGGGATTGGTCGATGCGTGGATGGTCTGGATTGTCATCTTCCGCGATTTTTCCATAACCGGTCTCCGCGTTCTCGCTGAATACAGGGATCGCCCGATCGTGACGTCAAAATCCGCCCAGGCCAAGACCTTCGGGGAATTCGTCGTCATCTACTACATCCTCTTCCTGTACGTGGCCCGGAGCGTCCCCGTCATCACTGAAAAGTTCGGACCGCTCATTGAAGACTTGATGCACCCGCAGGTGCTTTTCGGCATGATGCTGCTCGTGACACTCTCATCCGCGGGTACCGGTATCGCTTACCTCTTCGACAACAGGGCCTTCTTGCGAGAATTGTACCATGGGATCGGGGAACCACACTGACCCTGCATCAACCGGGGAGCGGGTCCCGTTTCTTGTCCGTCTCCTTGCCACCGGATTCTACGCGGGATACGCTCCGTGGGCCTCCGGCACGTTTGGAACTCTCGTTGGCATTCTCATCTACCTTCTCCCGGGCGCGGATCACCCGGCGGTGCTCGGGGTGATCATTCTCATCGGTTTGCTCGCCGGCGTCCCGGCCG
>DAIUKN010000495.1:0-2910 GCA_036848195.1 Bacteroidota bacterium | reverse complement strand
CGTTTTCCATAAGAACACCCGCCCCTTCTACAATCTGGAGAAGCTCTGGGGCGACGCGAAGACCACCCGGCTCGACGATCGCGGCGCCGCCCGGTCTCCCGCACGCACGGTCCGGAGAACAAAGCGGACGCCGTCGCGGAGAAAAGTCGCTTCATGAAGGAGTACCTCCGTACAACCTTGCTGCCCGTTCTTCGCCGGATCAACGCCCCGGCCGACGTGGAGCCTGCCTTTGAAAAACCCCGCCTGGCCGAGCACGGCGATCTGACGACGAATATTGCGATGATGCTCGCGAAGAAGATGAGCCGGTCGCCGCGGGATCTTGCGGCCGAAATAGTTCGCGAGTGGAACCTCGACCGATCCCTCGTCAGTGCCGTCGGGATTGCAGGGCCGGGCTTCATTAATGTGACGTTCACGGAGAGGTTCTTCCGCTCACAAATCGCCGAGATCCTGGCGGCTGGGACCTCGTACGGCCGTTCACCGGTGGGGAGAGGGAAGCGCGTGCAGGTCGAATTCGTCAGCGCCAACCCGACCGGCCCGCTCACGGTGGGGCATGGCCGGGGGGCCGTCTTCGGGGATACCATCGCCCGGCTCTATGAATGGACGGGATATGACGTCGAACGCGAATACTATTTCAATAATGCCGGCCGACAGATGCGCATCCTGGGCGACTCCGTCCGGCTTCGATACCTGGAGCTGCTCGGTGAACCGACGGAATTTCCCGTGGACTACTACCAGGGTGAATACATCCGGGATATCGCCCTGCACCTTCAAGAGCAGTACGGCGACGCACTCCGGACCGAACCGGCGGAAGGGAAATTCAAAGACCGGGCCGAGCAGGAGATCTTTGCAGACATCAAGAAGACGCTCCAGTCCATCGGGGTGGTCTTCAGATCTTTCTTCAATGAGAATACCCTGTACACCAGTGGAAAAATAACGGAGGTTGTCGAAGCTCTCCGTGCGTTAGGGCTGGTCTACGAGCAGGAAGGCGCAACATGGTTTCGAACGTCGACGCTGGGCGGTGAGAAGGATAAGGTCATCATCAAGAGCAGCGGTGAACCCACCTACCGTCTCCCGGACATCGCCTACCACAGGGAGAAATACCGCCGCGGCTACGACCTGATGGTGGATGTTTTCGGGGCGGACCACATTGCCACCTATCCCGATGTTCTCGCTGCACTCAAGGCCCTCGGGCATGACACGGCTCGAATGAAGGTGCTGATCCATCAATTCGTCACGATCGTGCAGAACGGGGAAGTCGTGAAGATGTCGACCAGGAAGGCGAACTTTATCACGCTCGATGAGCTGATCAGTGAGGTGAGCGCCGACGTGGTCCGGTATTTCTTTCTGATGCGGACGATTACAAGCCATCTGAATTTTGATCTCGGCCTGGCAAAGGAACAGTCACTCGAGAATCCTGTCTACTACGTTCAATATGCCAACGCGCGGATCAGCAGCATCTTCCGCGTCGCGGCAGAAAAAGTGACGGTACCGCTACCGGCCGAACCGGATTTCGATCTGCTGAAGGAACCGGAAGAACTTGCCATCGCCAAGACTCTCCTCCGGTTCCCTGAAATCGTGGAATCATGCGCCGCAATGTGCGAGCCCCACCGTTTGTCGGAATATCTGTATGGTCTTGCCGGGGAAATCCACCATCTCTATCATGAACATAAGGTGGTCCTGACCGAGAATCTTCCTCTCACGGCCGCACGGCTGGGACTCTGCCGGGCGGCCCAATTCGTTCTCAGGAACGGACTTACCATTCTGGGCATCAGTTCTCCCGAGAGGATGTGAAACCGTCATTTGCGGTTTTCCCATGAATATGGTATGTTGACAGTGATGAAACTTTCAACACATCGTCGGTGGTTGGCCGGGCTCATGGCTGCGACGTTTCTTGTTTTCAACGTCGGCCTCCCCGCAGCGGTCCAGTGGTGCCCTGAGTCAAAGAGTACTCCGGGGTGTTCCTGCTCGATGGCTTGCTGCCAGCCGAAGGCGCACACAGAGAAGGGTCACACGGCTTTTTCGAATCCCGCCTGCTGCTTTCTCCTCTTTGCCGGGGAAAAGAATGAAACCGAGTTTGTGCAGGGAAAACCTTCGTGCCCGGAGAACAGCAAGCCTCTGGTTGCGTCAAGTCCGGTAACGCTTCTTTCCGTTACGTCCTCACAGCCCATCGCGGCTTTCACACGTTCATCTCGCAGTCTTCCTTTCCTCTCAAGGGATATTCCCATCCTTGTTTCATCGCTTCTGATTTGATCTCACCTTTCACCTCGGGCCAAAACCGGGCCCGCTGATCCATCATCATCGAAAACAACGAACCGCTCCTGAGCAGGCGTCAGGTTTGTCGGAATCTGCTCCGTGTTGCGAGCGGTCGAAGCTGAACTCAGGATCATTCTCCGGGGATTCTATGAGCCGTACCATCGTGTTTGGACTGATCATTCTGCCGGCCTTCCTCTACTGCCAGCAGGATACCCTCCGTCTGCCTGTTGTGCCGCTGGAGCAACTTCTGGACGAGACACTCCAGAGGAATCCGGAGATCCAGGCAGCTCTCCATCAGATGTCTGTTATGGCGGAGCGCGTGCCTCAAGTCAGGGGTCTCCCGGATCCGGAGCTGACCTACATGCGGGAGCAGATGCCGGGTTTCCGCTGGCCAGAGGCGATGATGCAGAAGCTTGAGTTGATGCAGATGTTTCGTTTTCCATCGAAGGTCGCCGGCCAGATCGACCTCGCACAGATCCAGGCTGAACACGCTCATCACGACCATCTTGAAAAGATCAACGAGGTGATTGCGAGGCTGAAGAGCGCATACGTGGAGCTCTGGTATGCGCAGAACGCAGAATCGCTGAGCCGGGAGAACCTCCGGCTTCTCCGGCAGATAGCCGAGATCGCGCGAACCCGATATTCCGTCGGGTCAGG
>DAIUKN010000494.1:0-2912 GCA_036848195.1 Bacteroidota bacterium | reverse complement strand
GGAGAACGAAAGGGAGCTGCATCTGTCCGCTTCCGAAGAGCTCGCCGACGACTTTCATCCCGTCGAGGAGAATCGTATTGATGATATCGAGGGCCGCATAGGATTTCAATGCTTCGTCAAGGTCGCCGTTCAGCCCGACCCTGTCGCCGTCGATAATCCGCCCCTTGAGCCGTTCCTCAAGCGTTCCGCCGCGGACTACCTTTTCCTTCTTCTCTCCCTTCCGCCCGGCGTAATGGGACATCAGCTCGGCGAGGGGATCGTACACCAGCTTCTGGTGCTTTCCTCCGGTCACGATGCCACCTCTTCAAACCTGCGCTCATCGAAGATGACCTGCCGGCAGAGTTCCCGCCCTTTCTCGTCGATCTTGAAGAGCGGCATGATCTTGCCGGCATGGACAATTGCCATATCGAGTCCTGCCTCAACGGCATAGTGGAGAAAGACGCTGTTCAGTGCGTGCCGTATTCCAGGTGCCAGTCCGAACGAGATATTGCTGACACCGAGAAGTGTTTTCACCCCCGGGAGCTTGCTCTTGATGAGCCGGATCGCTTCAAGTGTCTCGATTCCTGCGCGCCGAAATTCGTCGTCGCCCGAGCCGAGTGTAAAGGTCAGCGTATCAACGATCAGGTCGTGGGGCTTCATCCCGTACTTTCCGACCACCAGGTCGTAAATCCGTGTCGCGATCTCCAGTTTCCGCGATGCGGTTTTGGCCATCCCCTGTTCGTCGATCGTCAGGGCGATGACCGCGGCGCCGAATTTCCGGCAGAGAGGGACGACGGCGTTGATCCGCGCTTCGCCATCCTCCAGATTGATGGAATTGATGATCGCTTTTCCACCGATCAGCCGGAGCGCCTCTTCGATGACCGGTGCTTCTGTTGAATCAATGATGATCGGCAGGGTAACCTGCGTATTGAACCGTGAGATGATCTCCCGCATATCCCGGACTTCATCGCGTCCAACGTATGCTGCACACACATCCACCATGTGGGCGCCTTCCTTGACCGCTTCCCGGCCCATTGCCACGATCGCCTCCCAGTCCTCTTTCGCCAGAAGGTCGCGAAACTGTTTGCTGCCGTTTGCATTCGTCCGCTCCCCCACCAGCACGGGCGGCGGGTCTACATGAAGCGGGGCAGCCTGATAGAGGCTCGAGGCGCTCGGGACAAAATCGATGCTCCGCGACTTCGGGGCCAACCCTCCCACCGCCGCGGCCAATTGACGCATATGCTCCTTCGTTGTGCCGCAGCAGCCGCCGACCACGTTGACGCCGAGATCCTTTACATAGTGGCTGAGAAACCGGGTGAATTCCTGGGGGGAGAGCTTGTAGTGCGCATGCCCGCCGACATTCTCAGGGATTCCGGCATTGGGCATCACGAACAACGGCTTCGGGCTTGTGCCGGCCAGCGCGCGGATGTGTTCCGACATCTCCTGTGGCCCCGTTGCACAGTTCATTCCGATCACGTCAATGTCGTACGGCTCCAGCGTCACCAGGGCGGCCGTGATCTCGGTCCCCAGAAGCATGGTGCCGGTGGACTCCACCGTCACAGACGCAATCACGGGAACGCGCCGCCGGGCTTCCTCGAAGTATTCGAAAATCCCGTAGAGGGCCGACTTGGCCTGGAGCATGTCCTGGCAGGTCTCCACACAGAGAAGATCGGCCCCGCCCTCCACGAGCCCCCGCGCCTGGACCCCGTATGATGCAGCCATATCGCCAAAGGTGATGTGGCCGAGGGACGGGAGCTTCGTCGTCGGGCCCATGGAGCCGGCAACAAACCGGGGATGAGCGGGCGTGGAGAACTCACGCGCCATGCGCTTGGCAATCTGCGCCGCCTTCATCGAGATCTCAAGGGCACGGTCCGCGAGACCATACTCCGCCAACACGATGGGTGTGGAGCCGAACGTGTCTGTTTCGATGACGTCGCATCCGGCCTCGAGATAATCGCGATGAACGTTTTCCACCGCCGAGGGTCTGGAGATCACCAGGTATTCGTTGCAGCCGTTCAGCTGCTCGCCGCCGAAGTCATCGGCGGTGAGATTCTGCCCCTGAAGGTGCGTCCCCGTCGCGCCGTCGAAGACGATGATTTTCTCTTTCAGTACATCAAGAAAGGTTTTCAATTGCCCCGCCCTTCTTCCTATGGCAGCCGTCTTTTCACGGCGTAATATTCCTCCATCATCCGCCTCACCACAGCTCCCGCAGGAGGAATGTCGTTCACCAAACCGGCGCTCTGCCCCGCCTCGAACTCGCCCTCCTCGAGATTCCCTTCGAAGATCCCCGCACGTTCGCGTTTGTGTCCGAGAAGTTCGAGGAGTTCCTCCCTGCTCGCACCGCGCTGTTCCGCTGCGAAAGCCTTCCTGGCAAACGGCGTCCTGACCATCCGGACCGGCGTCACTTTCTTCAGCGTCAGGATGGTGTCTCCGTCCTTCGCCTCGACCACGATGCGCTTGTAGATGTCGTGCGCGGAGGACTCCTGCGTCACGGCGAATCGTGTTCCCACCTGAACGCCGTCGCCACCCAGCGCAAGGGCGGCGGCCATTCCCCGGCCATCGGCTATCCCCCCCGCCGCAATGACCGGAATGGCAACGGCATCGGCGACCTGCGGGACGAGAGCAAGCGTCGTGATCTCGTCGATGCCGTTATGTCCTCCGGCTTCAAAACCCTCGGCCACCACCGCATCGCATCCTGCGTCCGCTACCTTTCGCGCATGCTTCACCGCCGCGCTGACGTGGACGACAATGCAACCGGCCTGCTTCAGGCGTTCGGTATGCTTCAACGGATGTCCAGACGAGGTAAAGACGATTTTCACGCCTTCATCAATCGTCGCTTGCACGAGCTGGTCCGCATCTTCGCGCATCAGGGGAATATTCACGCCGAACGGGAACGAGGTGCCTTACATCCTCATCGATCAGGTGGATTATCA
>DAIUKN010000493.1:0-2917 GCA_036848195.1 Bacteroidota bacterium | reverse complement strand
GGGTAACTTCTCCGGACGGGGGTGCGGCTTTTCGGTGCATTGCTTCCAGATACTGTTCGAGCATCTGTTCAGCCTGCTGTTGCGTATCCAGTTCAATAATAAAGAGCGAGAGGGGGGCGGGGTTCGCATATCTGGCCGTGTATGCTGAATGAAGGAAAGCATACCCCAGAAAATTCACGGCTACGTAGCTCTCGCTTCGCGTCTCCTTCCCCTCCTGGGGAAAAAGCGCGAGGGGAGAGGGCCACCCTCTGGTCTGATTCAGGTGTCGCTCCACCTCCCGCCCGATTGAAAGTGTTGCTGTCCGGACCGCTTCCCCTTTCTGATGCGTCGAGATCTTCACATAGTAGATCCCGCAAAGGAAATTCAAGACGCCTTCCTCCGCGTAACCTTCCGTCCCCACATCAATGAAACGGTACTCTGGATTTCTTTCCTGAGAATAGATTCCAAAGGCATCGGGAGATGATTTGTGCCGATACAACTCAACCCTGATGTCGGCAACTCCGGGCTTTTGGTATTCTGCAATGTTCAGGTCGACGAAGCGATAGGCCAGATAAAGTTCGGCCGCACCGTCAATCAAGTCCCACAGGTTGTCGGAGGTGTAGACAGTCTCTTCCTTCACCATTTTCCAACCGTCAATTGCCGGGAACAGTTCCGATGGCTGGCCCGCCGGCATGGCGGAGGGGGTAAGGACGGACAAAAAAGCCGGGAAGAGGAGGACCTTCCTGTTAGGCATGCGCGTTTATCCTGAGCATCTAGACGGTCATTCCCTCCGAGAGAAACTCTCCGGGGACAGTTGCCAGTCTGGTTATGTCTGAGATTTTCTCGGCGACGTTGAATCCTTTGACACACCGTACCCGGCATTCCGTGCAGTTGTTGCACGCGCCCGACGGCAGCTTCAGTTCGGCGAGCAGCGTCTGAGCCATCGATGCGTTGGTGTATCCGTACGCATACATGTAGGACCTCATGATGTCGGGTATCGGCAATTTCATCGGGCAGTCGGGAACGCACTGTCCGCAGCCCTGACAGTAAAGGCCGGGTTCAGAATACCCGAGCGCAAGGTCGCCCTTCTCTTTTTCGGTCAATGTGAGGTCCTGGTTGACGCTTGCGTTTTCTGCGAGCATGTCGAAAGTGGTTATCCCTGGGATGGCGGTCGTCACGTTTTCATCTTGAAGAACCCATTTAAGCGCCGCCTTGCAGTTGACCGGCTTTGTCCTCTCTTTGTCGAAGAACCCCCCGGCCATCGTTTTCATTGCGACAATGCCGACACCGGCCCCGGCTGCCTTTGCGATTGCCTTCTTCACTTCCGAATAGTGGTCCTGCTTGAAGTTGACGGACGTAAGAACAACGTTGTAGACACCACTCTCAACGGCCGCGAGGATCACTTCGGGCTCGTTTTTGTGTGTTGAGACTCCGAGAAATCGGGCCTTGCCGGACTTCTTGGCGGCCTTGAGAGCATCCAGCTGGTCAGCTGAGAGAACGTCTTCCTTCGACGATAATCCATGAAGGTAGAGGATGTCGACATATTTCATCTTCAATCGCTCGAGGCTGGTGTCGAGCTTTTCGAGGAAGGACTCCCGATCGTCGGGGGGGATTTTCGTGGCGATGACGAACGACTCGCGAGGATAATCCTTCAGGACCTCTCCCAGCATAAGCTCGTTCTTCCCCTTCTGGTAACCGTGGGCCGTGTCGAGATGGACAAAGCCGGCCTGGAGTGCCGCACGGACGAGGCCGGGATTGTCGGCCCGCATCACGCCCATGCTTACGATGGGGAGTTCAATGCCGGTGTTTCCCAACGTCCGTTTGATCGTCTTCCCACTTTCTTTGGCGGTCGCACGTTCCTGCAGACCGAAACAGGAGAGTGTCGGAGTTGCCAGCAGTGCGCCGGAAGCACCGGCAATGGAGCTCTTGATAAATGCCCGGCGATTGAGTTCGGAATCTTTCATGGGTCCTCGTTGGGGGTAAGTAGGCGTTGGAGAAGAACTGAGGGATTTTAGGGAAAATTCAATTGAAATGCCAGCCTTCCGTGCTTGAGTCCCGAAGGATTTATCCCTATCGTGTGTGGAGCAAAACTGAGGAGGTCCCTCTTGAAGCGTTCCGTCAGGCGGAAACAACAGAACAGCAAAATGTGTCTGGTATGCGGATTGAAGAACCCGTATGGACTCAAAACATCATTTTTCGAGCTTGAGAACGACGAGCTTGTGGCTGTCTTCACTCCGACGGATGTTCATCAGAGCTATCCCGGACGTCTCCATGGCGGAATGACGACGGCAATTCTTGATGAGACGATTGGCCGCGCAATCATGGGTCGCTATGAAGGAGCGATCTGGGGGGTGACCGTTGAATTCACGACGAAGTTCAAGCGACCGATCCCCTTGGATGCGGAGTTGCGTGTTGTTGGCCGCATTACCAGTGATACGAGCCGGTTTTTTGAGGGGACGGGAGAACTCCTCCTGCCTGACGGCGAAGTGGCCGCGACCGGGGTCGGGAGATACATGAAACTGCCGATCGAAAAGATTGCTGATTTTAACACGGAAGATCAGGAGTGGAGGGTGGTTCGGTCCGAGGCTGACCCCGGGTCATTTGATTTGTGAGTGTGACCTTGGTGGTTCCCCCCGATTGAAATCGGGGGTTAGTTGATGTATATTGGACATGTCTGGAGGGTTCGCCTAATGGTATGGCAGCAGTCTTGAAAACTGCCGTCCCGCAAGGGACGTGGGGGTTCAAGTCCCTCACCCTCCGCTAGTGATTCAAAAAGGGCAGCTTTCTTTCCCCGCTTCGTCCTCTTCTCTCCGAATTTTGACCTCAGAGTGTGCGATTTAGTGTGCGGTCAAAATGCACACATCTCACCGTCCGAACCTACAGAAAGGACGGTGCACAATGTTCCTCTCCAAACGCGGTGGCGTATATCACCTCTTCT
>DAIUKN010000492.1:0-2935 GCA_036848195.1 Bacteroidota bacterium | reverse complement strand
GCGCACATAGAGAAGCGAAGGATCCAGCTCCATCCACGACAACGGGCGGATGACCAGGGCCGGACCGGCGAAAACGGACGTCTTCCTCTTTGTGTCGAATTCATACCCCACATTGACCGCACCGCTCGCCGCCTTCCGCTCATCACTCCTTAGCTGGACCGACAAGGCGAGTCCCGCGGGACGCCGGTAGGTTCCGATGATGCCACGCTCTGCATCATCGTAGGCAGGGAGCTTTAAATCGTACGTGATGATCGTGCGCCAGAAGTTGGTGAAATCTCCCGTGGCCGACATTTCGATCTGGGAAAACGTCTGCACTCCGTCCCAGTTCCATCGGGATTCGGGGATCACGCTGATGCCATAGCGGAGAAACGGTCCGGAAGGAGCGAATTCGAGATATCGCACCTGCACATAACCGCCGTGATCGTGGGGTCGCGAGAAAAACCCCAGGTCATTGATACTGAAGTCTCTGGTGTAGAAATCATACGACCCCGAGTAGAACCAATGCTCCGCGGATACCCGGGAGAACATCAGCCGGGCGGCTGCGCCGCTGCGCTGGGCATCACCAGCCCACGTGTTTGCAGCGGCAAGGTAGCCATCGAAGGAATGGGTACGCCGCGCCATCTGAAGATTCCAGTCTATTCCACCTGAAAAAGCAGGGCGGAACGACTGCCGCGCCGCCATGGTGGTCATCCCACCGATCCACGAGCCATCCTCGAATTCCTGCTTGACCCGGACGACGGTGTAAGACCCCTGTGGCTCGGTCCGCAGCGTATGACTTCCGAGTGAATCCCTGTAGGTGGCGACCTCTTCCTCGGTGACCGCTGTCAGTGCGCCGAGCGACAGGCCTCCGGCCGAGCGGCCCGAAAGCTTCGCCGCAGCCAGAATGGTTGTCTCAAGCGGATTCTTCTCGACTGCAACACCCTGCAGAGAAGCGACGGTGCCGCCCAGGGTTGGGCGTTTACCGATCCGCCGCGAGAAGAAAAGCGGAAGGGGTGTGTAGTCATAGCTCGAACCGAACGTAAAGAACTGAGCCCCCTCCACAAAGAACGGGCGCTTTTCGGGATATCGCGTTTCAAAAACCGTCAGGTTCAACACCGCCTGGTCGACCTCGACCTGTCCGAAGTCCGGGTTCACCGTTGCATCCAGGGTGAAATTGCGGGCAACACCGTATTTCAGATCAAGACCAGCCCGAGCCGCGTTCGACGTCGAACGGGAGTGGTCGGGCGAAGCTGTTTCCATCGTTGTCGATGCGGCGATATACGGCGCCAGCTCCAGGTGCAGCGGGGGCTGGATCTTCATGATCCCCTCCATGGTTCCCCATTTGGAGATCGAATAGCTTTCGCCCTTGGGAACCATCACCCATTCATCCACCTCCTTCTTGCGGCTGATGTACCGCCGGAAGTTGATCCCCCAGGTATATCCCCCGTCCTGCTTCTCGGCAAAGCGAATGGCATTGTACGGGATCTCGAATTCGGCCGACCAGCCGTCGGAGTAGACCCGCGTCTTCACTGACCAGACCGCATCCCACGTGACGTCGTAGACCGTCCCCTCTTGTGCAAGAACCCCGTCGCTCTGAACGCCCGATACGTTTGCCGTAAAGACGAATGCCGTCTTCCGATCAAAATAGGAATCGATCATCACGCTAAATCGGTCGGCCTCCGTGTTCCTGTCTCGTCGGCTCAACTGGCGCACAATGCCCTCCGGCCTGGCATCATAACAAATAACACCGACGTACACGGCCCGATCGTCATAGAGTATCCGGACCGACGTCATCTCGGTTGGCTGCGCCCCTTCAATAGGCTCCGACTGCGTGAAGTCGAGAATGGCGGGGGCGCTCTTCCACTGCGGCTCCTTGACGGACCCGTCGAGCACCGGCGGTTCGTCCGTGCGCACGGCGCGAACGACCTTGTGGGAGGAGCCCGCAAGCGCAAGGGAGAGATAAAGGACAGACAGAATGAAAGCGCGGAACGTGACCGTCTGCATGTCGGAGCAAGCAATCATGCTGGGCAAGATACCCGTTAGCTCGAAAACAATCAACGAGAAAGCAAAACCACGCTCTCGACGTGAAACGTGTGGGGAAACATGTCAACGGGTTGGACTTCGCGAATGGTATACTCATCACCCATCAATTTGAGATCCCTCGCCTGTGTTGCCGGGTTGCAGCTTACGTAGACGATTCTCTCCGGTTTCCCTTCAACCACTCGCCGGACGACATCCTCGTGCATTCCCGCGCGGGGCGGGTCAACGATCACAACGTCGGGCGTGCCAAAGGGTGCAAGGGATTCTGTGCGTTTGGTCAGAGTCTCCCTGAGGTCTCCGAGCACGAAGGTGCAGTTTTCCACGCCGTTTGCCGCCGCATTGTTCCTGGCGTCATTCACCGCCGCAGGAAGGGATTCAATCCCGATCACCCGTGCTGCATCGTCAGCAATGTGGAGAGCGATCGTCCCCGTTCCGCTGTACAGATCGTACACCACCTCACGCGTCCGGATCCGGGCCATCCGGAGGACAGTATCGTACAGTCGTTCCGCCTGAATGGTGTTCGTCTGAAAAAAGGAGTTCGCCGAGATCCGATAGATCCTTTTCCCGATTCTCTCGGTAATGTAACCCGGACCGTGATAGATCACCTCGCGGTCACCCACGGCAACCTGGGATTTTCGTTCGGTGATGTTGTTACAGAGAGTTGTCATTCCGGGGAACGAAGCCAGCAGCGTGTCACGCAGCTCCTGCATGACGTCGGGCCGGTCATCGCGGGTGACCAGATTGACCATCAGCTCCCCGGTCCGTTTCCCTTCACGGATGACGAGGTTACGCAGGTAGCCGGTGTGGGTGGCCGTTGAGAACACGGAGAGCCGGCGGTCGAGACAGAATCTGCGGACGGCGTTCACGATGCGGACGCTGGTTTCGGATTGCAGCCAGCATTCCTCAAGATCCAGGA
>DAIUKN010000491.1:0-2949 GCA_036848195.1 Bacteroidota bacterium | reverse complement strand
TGTCCGTCTGTGTCTCGAGCTTCACGTTCTTCTCTCCTGTGGTTTGACACCCGAGGAGTCCCACCGTCAGTAGAGCTGCACAATACAGGTTCATCTGCCTTCCTTTCCCATTGAAGTATGGTGCCTGCCGCGAGAGGGTCTTCCCTTGGTTGGGCCCGGGCACGTAAAGCACCTAAAATACGAAGATTTCGAGCAAAAGCCAACTGATTTCCAGACTTTGGACTCTTTCCCGCAGCCCATGTACAGAGGTTGATCTTTGTTCTCGTTTTGCCTAATCTCGTTCTTGAAAGGGGCACAATGATTAAAACAAGGAAGAGGCCGATCTATGAAAACGCGTCTGCTTGTTTCCCTGGCACTCCTGATGGCGGTCGTGGCAGGTTTTCAGTGCAAGAAGAACGATTCCTCCCCGACCGGGCCGTCATCATCCGCGGTTCCCTCGCAAATCGTTGGAACATGGACATTTCAATCGGCCACTCTGGATGGCTCCCCAATGGATCTTGCCACAATCCTCCAGTGGGAATCCAGCACCGTCCGAGCTCAATTCGTAATGAATTCCAATGCCAGTTTTACCTACCGGGAGCTCGGTTTCAATGATACCCTCACGTATTCTGAGAGCGGAACGTTCACGGTGACCGGGCAAGTTCTCGCATTGACCACAACTTCTGCCAACGGCCAGCAGGTCAATCCGCCGTACGTCACGAGCTGGACCCTTTCGGTGACAGGAGGAATCATGACATTGAGCCAAACGGTTCAACAGAAGATGGTTGTCATGACGCTCTCCAACGGAGCCGTAGGGGGGAACATTCCCTCACAGCTGGTGGGAACATGGAAATACCAGTCGGTTACTGTGAATGGATCTTCCGCGTCCCTGGCGCAGGTGCTGAATTGGGCAACCACGACGGTTCGCGCGGAGCTGATTCTCAGCGCCAACGGGACCTTTACCTATCGGGAGATCAACAGTTCGGGCGGCGTCACGTACACGAACAGCGGTACAGCTGTAGCATCAGGGCAGGCGGTCAGGATTACGATCACCGCAGAAAACGGGCAGTCGCTCAGCACGCCCGTCGCGACTGATTACTCGTGGTCGATCTCCGGAACTACGCTCAGGGCAAGCACGCAGCTCCCGCAGGGGTCGCTGGTCTTCACGCTCACCCGATAGCTGAGGTATGAGAGTCTGTCGGAAAGGAGCTCGTCCAGAGGGGGCATGCATTCTCTCTCCCTCTTGCGGGAGAAAATCATTTTGCGTTGATTGAAGGAGCCCGAAGTTTTTTCCTTTCGATGAACCGGACTCCGTTGAAAATCGTCCTCGACAGTAACACTCCGCTCGCCGCATCTGCTTTCAACGGCCTTGGCGATGTCGTCTTGCTCGATACCCGCGAGATGACAAGCCGTGCGATAAAGGATGCGGACATCCTCGTGGTTCGATCAGAGACAAAGGTCAACCGTGGGCTGTTGGAAGGGAGCAGGGTACGCTTCGTCGGAACGGTAACGATCGGAACCGATCATATCGATATTCCGTACCTCGAGTCCCGGGGAATCGGCTTTGCCAGCGCCCCCGGCTCAAATGCAAACTCGGTCAAGGAGTACATTCTTGCCGCCCTTCTGGAACTCTCCGTGCGACGGGGATTCTCCCTGAGGGGGAAATCGCTCGGCATTGTGGGAGTGGGAAATATCGGGGGCAGGGTTGCTGCGATGGCTGCCGGTCTCGGTCTGACCGTCCTTCAGAACGACCCTCCCCTTGCCCGCCAGACGCGCCAGTCACGATTTGTTTCCCTCGACGACCTCATGAGTGCCGACATTCTCACGCTTCACGTCCCGCTCACGAGGACGGGTGAGGATGCGACATTCCACCTCTTCGACAGGCGGCGCATCGGAGCCACGAAGCCCGGTGCCATCCTTATCAACTCGTCGCGCGGAGCCGTTGTGGACACGGGCGCCCTGCAAGATGCCCTGCGGAGCGGCCATTTGTCCGCGGCGGTCCTTGACGTGTGGGAAGGCGAACCCGCAATCGATGCGGAACTTCTCAAACTCGTTACGCTGGGAACGCCGCATATTGCAGGCTATTCGCTGGATGGCAAAGTGAACGCCGTCAGAATGATGCGTGAAGCCATCTGCAGGTTCCTCTCGGACGGGTCGACGTGGAATCCGGACGGAGAGATGCCGCCACCTGAGGTCGGGGAGATTTCACTTCAGGCCGGCGGGAGTCCTGAGGAGCTGCTTCAGGGTGCGGTCAGGTCCTGCTACGATATTGCTCTTGACGATCGGAACCTCCGGGGAATGCTCCATATGCCTGAGCCATCGAGGGCCCACTTTTTTGCCGAGCTGAGAAGCGGATACCGGGTCCGGCGGGAATTCTCCACGGTGCGCGTCAACGTTCCTGCTGACCGGAACTCTCTCCGGGACGCCATGAGGGCGGCCGGGTTTCGATGTTAAGACAAGAGCCGTCAGGCCTTGCAGTAGATACGCTCATGAAGGTGACGGAATGAATCTGAAGAACGGCAGGTACGGATTACTCCAACGGGCTCTCGTCGGGGTATTGCTGATTGTCGTGCCTTGCCAGAAAGGCGCGACGACCGGAACCGGAGAGAATACTCTGACCGACAAAGAGAGAAAGGACGGCTGGATACTCCTCTTCGATGGGAAGACCATGAACGGCTGGCGCGGCGCCTATCGCGACTCGCTCCCGGAAAGGGGCTGGACTGTCCGGGATGGAACGCTCATGGTGCAGGCCTCCGGTGGAGGCGAAGCGGCGTTCGGCGGCGACCTTGTGACGGTGGATGAGTACAGCAATTTCGAGCTGACGCTGGATTTCCAGCTGACAGAAGGGGCCAACAGCGGAATCAAATACTTTGTCACGGAGCAGCTACCGAAGTCCCCGGGTTCGGCCATAGGCCTCGAGTACCAGCTTCTGGATGACGCGAGACATCCTGATGCAACGAAGGGGATCAA
>DAIUKN010000490.1:0-2949 GCA_036848195.1 Bacteroidota bacterium | reverse complement strand
GGGCTTCTGGAGCCGCCGTCAGGCATCACCTTGTTCACACTGCGGCTGCAGCCCGGAGTTCCTATTGCTTTCCTAATGATTGGGAGCTATAATAGCGTTGAGCACTATCATCGTCATTGCGTATGCCCGTATCGACAACGGTCGGCATCATCGGTTGCGGGGAAATGGGGGAAGCACATGCCCGTTGCATAGCAGAGATCGGCACTGCCACGATCGGTGCACTCTGTGATCGTGACGAGTCACGTGCGCGGCGGCTTCTTCAGTACGCTCCTGACGCATATATCTCTTCCGAACCGGAACGGCTCTTTCGCGATGACCGACTTGATGGCGTCTACATCTGCACGCACAATGACAGTCATGCCAGGCTAGGCATCGCTGCCGCGAGAGCCGGAAAACATCTGCTGATGGAGAAGCCGGTCGCGATGACTCTGCAAGAGTGCCACGATCTCCTGGATGCGGTCGACCGGTCCGGCATTCACTTCCTGACGGCCTTCAAGCTCCGCTATTATCCGTCCGTTCAAAGGGTCCGCGAGTTCATTCCTTCTCCCATCCTCTGCATAGGACAGATGATTGATGAGCGTTGGGGGGATTCTTTCTGGGGGAGCGATCCTCTCCGCGGTGGCGGGAATGTCCTTTCGCAGGGATGTCACGCGGCAGATCTGATGTGCCACCTCCTCAGGAGTGAGCCGGTCAAAGTGTACGGACACGGGGGGAACTATCATCATCCGGAGACCACCACCACGGACCTCCTGGCAGCCACCGTCACATTCGCCAACGGGGCTACGGGAAGTCTCGTCGTGGGTGATGTCGGCAGAACACCATTTGTCTCGAAACTCTCATTCCAGGTCATGGATGGCTCCCGCACCGCCCACCTGTATGACCGGCTCAAAAAGGCACATCTGTGGGACGGGACGCAGGACCTTTATCACAGCGATACTGATGAAACCGGCGTCCAGGAAGAGAACAAAGAGTTTCTGGAGGTCCTTAGCGGGTCTTCCCTCCCCTCAGCCTCCCTTCGCGACGGGATCCGGGCAACCGCCCTCCTGCTTCGGGCGCTCGAGTCTATGCAGACCGGGCAATCACAATCTGCGGCGCTATAGGTCGCGACAGACACTGGAAGGCTCATGAGTCCCATTGTTCCAATCTCCGATCAACGTTTGTGGCTGATCAAGCTCGCCCGGGAAGCAGGGGACAAACAGTTCGATCCCTTGACCGGGCTCTGCCTCATTGTGCGTGACACCTGCTGGTTTGCGACAAGCCTGCTCTTCGATCCGACCGGGGAAAGAACGCAAGAGGCGTACAGGATTCTCCAGTCTCTTCACAGCAGTGACGGCACACACACTCCGGCATCCATGATCGCACTCCTCCAGGGTGCGCGCGACCGGCTGGACGATTCTACGACGAGTGCACTGCTCTCTGCGGTCAAGTCAGAGCTCATCGATGCCGCCGGAACGGAGTGGAAGGACGGTAACGTCAACCACCCTCTGGGGGCCTACTGCACGTTGATCCTGGGTGGTGAACTCCACAACGAGGCATGGGCGATTGAACTCGGATTGCGGCGCCTTCGCAGGTTCCAGGAACGAATCGGAGACCACCGGTCGAGAAGGCTCCGTCAGGCAGAGATGTCTGAGTATAACAGCCTTACCTACACCGCGCTCGATCTCACATTTCTGGCACTGATCGCTGAGTTCGCTCAGAGCCGGGAGGCTGCATCCCTCGCCCGATTCCTGGAGGAAGCTCTCTGGGTGAATGTCGCAATGCACTATCATGCCCCGAGTCAGCAGTTCGCGGGGCCTCATTCCAGGGCTTACTTTGAGGACTCCTTCGGCGGGTTCTCCGTCCTTCATTGCGCCCTGCTTGCTGCTTCGGGCAAGAGAATCTTTCTCGACCCGACGTTGCCGGTCCGCTTCGATCATCCTTCGGATCTGCTTCAGAATGCGCTGACCGCCATAACGCCGTTCCATATGCCGGAGCGGGCCAAGGCAATTGCCTGGGAGAAGCCCTTCCCGTATTCGTTTCGTATGACGACGTACGGGGAAAGCTATCATGAGAACAGCCGGAGGGATCTAACACATCGGGAAGGCGACACCGGGACTGATCGCCCCTTTGCATTCGATGAGGAAGTGTATCCTGGAGGCTGGACTGACCTGACGACGCACATGACACAGGAGTTTGCACTCGGCTCTGCCGCCCGGCCGTATGTCAACGCGGGACATTCTGATTCCGTGATGCTTCGCGTCCGACGGTCGGAAGAAATCTCCCGTCTCAGCGATTTCCGCTCAGCCTTCACGCGGGGAGTATACAACGGCGCACTTCCGGGCGTTCCGAACTTCTGCCACACTTCATCCTCCCGCGTCGATGCCAGCTACCTGACGGAAGAAGGTCGTTGCGCAACGTATCAGCACGAGAACCGGCTCATTGTTTCCTATACGCCCAAAAGGACCGGACATCGCAGCGTCGAGAGCTACCGGACGGATATGATTTTTTCTCATGCCGCCCCCTTCGACCGCTTGATGGTTGACGGAACACCTGTTGGTTCGTTCCCTGCAAGCCTGCCGGCCGGTTCGCACATCTGCATTTGCGACCATCACTCGTACATTCTCCTGATCCCTTTACACCCATCTCCGACCATCGGTCAAGCGCCGGTGCGATTGAGTGTTTTCCGGGATTTCTTTCTTGTGTCATCGTACAATTATGAAGGCCCTGCACGGGATTTCACGCGGGAAGCGGTCAACAACTGGAGATCCGGGTACTTTCTTGAAGTCTGGAGTAAGGAAGAGTCCGGTGATTGGGAGAGCTTCCTCGATCACTCACGCAAAGTCGCCGTTGAAGAAATCGTCGATGAGCGGGGCACACGCCGAATCATTGCACGCAGCAAAGGGACGGTGATGGAATTTCACTACGATCCGTTCCGGGAGAACATTATTTCGAGAAGATGGTGTGGTGTGG
>DAIUKN010000489.1:0-2955 GCA_036848195.1 Bacteroidota bacterium | reverse complement strand
ATTACATGGTTACCAGTTCGGGGCAGTCCGGACTTGCCAACGTGTACGAGAATCGGCTCAAGGCACGTGACAACGAACTTCGGTCACCGAACCTTTCTACAACAGAACCGCGTCCGCGCGCAAACGTCACTCTCAATCTTCACACACCCGCGGACTTCGGTCCGGAATTCCTCGGTGTGCAATGGTTCGGCGGCCTTTTCGCCAATTTCTTCTTCGAGTGGCGGGACGGCGGTCGGGTCCTTCTCAATCCGGAAGAACCAGACGTCAAGCTGCGCAACTACGTGGATGCGGTCAACTACTGGAACATCGATTTTCGGGGATCGAAGTCCTTTGCCACCCACTATGGCAACATCGAGCTGGTCATCACGATCAAGAATCTCACCAACAACAAATGGCTGAATACCGGCAATATGCTCCAGAGCCAGTACAGCGATTACAAGAGCTCCCTCCGAACGCCGGACAAGGGAGGCAACGATCTCTGGGGCCAGTACAAGTCGGACGATGGCCATATCAAGACCGGCTGGTGGGAAGCTCCGATCTTCCTCAATCCGCGGCGGATCATCATCGGTCTCCGCATGGATCTCTAGCGACCGGTTATTTCGAAGGAAAGGGATCATGAACCCACGTATTCTGTCTCTTCTTGCTTTCGTAGCCCTGGCAGTGGCATCCGGCGCCCCGGCCCAGGAACGCAACTACACGCCGTCCCCGATGATGTTCGATGTCGGGAACATCTCCATGAGCATGAACAAACTCATGGGGGATGGCGGACTGCAGTCCCAGTTCAGCTGGAACCTTACCGGGGAAAACCGGCAAAACACAGAGATTTTCTTCTGGCCCGCTGACCGGTGGCAGTCGAATATGCTCTACCAGATCTTCAATCCGCTTGTGCTGGACGACAAAGGCATCCTGGATGAGAACGGGGTCCCGCATTCCATGTTCACACGCGGCGAAGCCCTGACGAACTTCGGCGCAACGGACTGGGCGTCCGAGACGCGCCGTTATCGTCCTCCCCACATCGTGGTCGACGGCATCCAGCTGGATGCCCCCTATCGGTGGAACGTGGATCCCACCTTGAAATCGGACATCAAGATCGAATTCGAGGATGTGCTCGGGCAGTTCGGCATCCGGAGCCATGTGGAGATCTACGGTTTCAGCAACCCGTCACACGCCAACTATTTCATCTGGAAGGCCACACACAAGTTTACCGGGGAAATCAAACTCCCGCGGAATTCTTCATCTTCGAAGGACTCCCTCGTCGACCAGACGATCCGGTTCTGGTGGCCGATCGCTTTCAGTTTCGGTCCGTCAAAGGCCGGTGAACGGTATGTATTTGGGAGCTTCTCCTATGAGGGGGAGGATGATCTGGACAGCTGGTTCAAGAGGAAGTCCGACCTCGTCACGAACCGCACCCGGGACTCACTCCTTGTTGCGTATTACTGGGATGCCTTCAATCCGCTGGCGACGCCCTACCCCAACGGATCGAACAACGACACCGGCGATCCGGACCGGACTACCGGATTCCTGCATTCCACACAGATACCAGGCTACACGCTCCTCCACGCGGACAGATCGCTGAGCGACCGGACCGATGATCGCACCCAGCCGTATGCCGCCCCGCACGGAACGATCGTCGCCGACCTATGGGGTAGGAGAGACATCAACCTGCTCCTCACCTATCGTGGGGACGACTCACGCGGCCGGTTCCCCCCCGATGCAGTCACGGGGGGGGAACCCAAGCCTGAGAAGGGACCGATGCGGTTCATCACCGTCGGTCCGTATGAGCTTACCAAGAACCGGGCCCAAGGCCGATACGATTCGCTGACGTTTGTCTATGCTGTTGGCGTCGGAGGACTACATTGGCAGATGGCGGATTCCATCGGCCGCCTCTGGTTCAAAGGAACCCTGAGCGACTCTGCGAAAAAAGCCTGGATACTTACCGGCCGCGATTCGCTCTGGCAGACACTCGACCGTGCAAACTGGGCGTGGGACCAGTTGAGTCATGGGGGCTCCGTCCCCGCACCGCCGCCGCCACCGGACATCGAGGTAACCTCGGGGCCTGACCAGATCGCCGTGCGCTGGTCGTACCCTTCACCCTCCTATTTCAATGATCCGGTGAACGGTGCAGACGACTGGTATGCCTGGCGGGTCTATCGCAAGCGTGGCGCATACCTGGTCAATGATCCGCTCGACCAGAAGAGCAATGCACTCTGGGAGCTCGTCTTCGAAACTACCGATCGCACGCTGACGACTTTTGTTGATCGGACTGTGCAACGCGGCGTCGATTACTACTATGCGGTCACTGCAACGGATAACGGATCGCAAAGCGGGACAGGGATCGATGCAGGGAGGCGGCTCGAAAGCTCGCGATTTGTCACCCGGTCTCAGCTCCCCGCCGTTGCCTTCAAACCGGGCCTGAGTGTGTCCGGCAAGGTCCGTGTTGTACCCAATCCTGCCACCATCGCTGCTGGCAAAGCTCTGGCGGGCGGGACGCCGGATAAGATCTCCTTCTTCAATCTCCCCATTTCGTGCACGCTCCGCATTTTCACCGAAACGGGAGACCTGGTCAGCACAAACCGCCACTACGGTACCGCCGACCATGAATGGGATCAACGGACTGACGACAACCAATACGTCAGCAGCGGCATTTATGTCCTCGCCGTCACGGATTGCGCCGACATCAACGGCAAGCCGCTGGAGAATCAGTTCGTCAAGTTTGTTATCGTTCGCTAGCATGAGAGCGGAGGGTTTGATGCGTACCAGAACAAGAGGCGCGGTCATAGCGCTGGCACTCTGCCTTCTGTCGCACGACGGCGCACACGCGCAGTTTGTGAAGAAGGCGCAGGTCGGGTTCCGGTTTCTTGAGAACCCCGTCTCCGCGGAAGTCATCGGCAGAGGAGGTGTTGGCGTCGTGAACACCATGACGTCGAATGCCGTCTTCTGGAACCCGGCCCTCCT